>CANNKG010000195.1 GCA_947505105.1 Methylococcaceae bacterium
ATAAGGATGTCGAGGAGGTGATGAAAAAACTTAACCATCGACCACGGAAAAGCCTTAACTATAAAACACCTCATTCAGTCTTTTTTGCAGAATCTTTGCCGAAGGCCGCATGACAACTAGGATTGCACTTCGGAGTTGAATCCGCCAGTTAATAAATAAAGATGAATTCCCTTAAAGGCATCAGTAGCCAATTGATATTTTTTTAATTTGATGATCCCAGTTTACGATAGAGTGTGCTTCGGTCTAAACCCAGTAGTTTAGCGGCTTGAATTTTATTATCGGTCACCTCTACCACATGACGAATATAGGCTTGCTGAATATCCTCAACAGTCCATTTTTGCTGCATGGCATACTCAAGATAACTGTTGTCATTGAAGGGTAGCTTTGATGCTTGTGCTAAATCCTCCAGCAAAAGGGTATCGTGTTCAGCCAGAACGATGGCGCGTTCCAGAGTATTACTCAGTTCACGAACATTCCCCGGCCAGTGATAAGCTCGAATCCAGCGGAAAACTTCTGTCGAAACATTGATTGATCTCGGCCTCTTCAGACGGACACAAATAGCAGCAATTAAGGTATTGGTTAATTCCTCAAGATCTTCTTTACGCTCCCTCAAAGGCGGCACTTCCAGACTAATCACATTGAGTCGATGATAGAGATCAGGGCGAAACAGCTTTTCTCGGACCCGTTGTTCAAGAATTTGATGTGTTGCGGCGATCAAACGAACATTGACGGTGGTTTCTTTATGATCGCCAAGTGCGCGAATTTTTCCGGTTTCTAATGCCTGTAACAGCTTGGGTTGCATATCGATCGGTAACTCGGCAATTTCATCCAGAAATAAGGTCCCGGAATGCGCTTGAGCAAATAAGCCGGGCCGGTCTTTGCTGGCATCGGTAAATGCACCTTTACATACCCCGAAGAGTTCGCTCTCGACAAGACTGTGTGGAAGAGCTGCGCAATTGACGGCAATAAAAGGGCCTTGATGATGTTGACTATGGTCATGAATCCATCGAGCTACGGCACTTTTCCCGGTACCGCTTTCGCCGGTTAAAAGTACGGTGGAATTAACTGTCGCGGCTCGTTTTGCTAATTTGATTAGTTCTTCCATGCAGGGGCTGTGGGTAGTAAAGACATTACTATGGAAGGAGTTTTCTTCGGATAAGGTTACTTTTACTGCAGTACGGCGCATTAATCGGTCTTTAAGCGCGCGTTGAACGGCTAGGTAAAGTTCCTCTATGCGAAAAGGTTTGGTTAAGAAATCGCAGGCCCCGGCACGAATACTTTGCATAGCCAAGTCAATACTGCCGAAGGCCGTCATCAGTAATACCAGTTGCTCAGGTCGTTTATGATGAATCGCAGTCATCAACTCCAAACCACGCATATCGGGCATTACGACATCGGAGATTACCATGTCGAAGGCGTCATTTTCTATGGCCATCAGCGCCTCGGTTGTTGCGGTAAAACCGCTGACGGCGTAGTTTTTAAGCTTTAGCATCTCAACGAGATAATCAACAACCCCTGGATCATCATCAATGACTAATAGTCGAGTTTGTTCTATGTTCATGCGGGTATTTTATAGGGTAAATGGATAACAAAACGGCTGCCCTTTTCGGGGAGCGACTCGGCAATGATATGACCACTCATGTCGGCTAACAGCGATTTAACAACCGCAAGACCCAAGCCTGTACCGCCCTGGTTTTTTCGGGTCGTGAAGTAGGGTTCAAAAATTAGCGGGTGATGTTCGGGTGCAATACCTGAACCATTATCAGTGATAGACAGACGCAGTGCCGGAATCATTTGCTGGGCATAACTTATCGAGTCCATGGATAATTCAATGCTAATCTCACCGAAGTCGGTAATGGCCGCTAATGCGTTGGTCAATAAATTGAGAACAATCTGTTGAATGCCGTCTTTAGGCAGCGTTATTAACGGCAAGGAATCGGGATGACGATAACTCATTTTGACCCTTTGCCGTCGAGCTTCAAAACCCAGCATATCAATCACTTCTTCGATCGCGGCGATAACATCGCACGGCATGACCTCAGAGCTCTGGCGAGGCGTGAATTCCATCAGCTGTTGCACAATCCGCGTGATTCGGTCAGTTTGATCGACTAAAATATTCGCGATACGGCGAACCTCCTCCTTATCTTCATGACAACCGGCAAGAACTCGCGCTCTACCATTAATAATTTGTAAAGGTGAGCCAATTTCATGCGCCAATCCTGCCGACAAATGTCCGAGGGTAATTAATTTATCGGCGTCTTGTAACGCCCGTTGCAGTTGTCGGCGATGCTGAGTTTCCACTTCCAGCTGCCGGTAGGCCGAAATTAGCTCGGTAGTCATCAGATTAAATTCCTGAATGACCTCGGCAAGTTCATCCTTCCCGTTTACGGGGATCAATACCGGGGCTTCCTGACTATTTTTAAAAGATCGCATGGCCAGACCAAGCTTATGCAGAGGTCTTGAAATATAAAAGCGGCCTAAAAGAAAACAAAGCAGGGACGTCGATAGTATTAACGCGATAAATGAAATAATGATATACGTCTTGGTGATCCTTAAGTCTTCATTCATCGTCTGCAGTGACCGAACTACCGCCAGATTGCCTCGCAAGGCGCTCGTCGGCACGGTAAAGGGTAGGGTCAACACAATCAGCTCCGGGTTGCGCTCAGGGAAATAGATTTGTTGCGTTGCGCCTGCAATCGCGGCCTGATAGAGGAGTTCTTCAACGGCTTCCGGCCAATCCAGACTTTCAGCATCAGAACGAATAACATCACTGTTTTGAATATAGATGCGCACATCAATCGAGGGTTCGATACGCTCTAATTGTTGCAACAATTTTTCTACATCATCGGTTTGATGATCACGTAAAGCGTTTTCAACGGAAACCAGCAAACTGTAAGCAAGCAGGCGCGTTTCTTGCTCAACTTCATCTTGCAAGCCTTGGGTTTCGCTTTGCAGTTGATAGGTTCCGTAAACGCCAAACACGAGCAGCGATAAGACGAATAACGAGAAGGTGAGTTTGTAAATAATCGACATAGTGTTTTATTCTGCATCTTGATGTCGCAATATGCAACACTCTGGAAAGCTCAGCAAGGCTCTTAGAATGATGAGGGACTGACTGCAAGCGGGTATCAGCTAGCAGCGATTATTGGCTTATATTTTGCTGGAGTAGCCTAAATTGAACGCTTAACTCATTCAAAATGAAAACGACCCAACTACTCATTACTGCGTTTTATATAACCTTGGTTTCCTGCGGTTCAAAAGATTCGCCTGCCCCAGTGAAAATCGATACCCATCAGGTGGTCCATCCGGTCATCAAAGACATTACTTATAGCACCGAATATGTTGCGGATATTCAGTCGGTCAAATATGTAGAAGTCCGCAGCAAGGTAAAAGGATATATCGACAAAATACATGTGGATGAAGGCCAAGCCGTCAAAGAAGATCAATTGCTTTTTTCTTTGAATGCCTTAGAAATCGGCAAAGAATTGCAGAAAGCCGATGCTGCCTACAAAAACGCGCTATCCCATGTCAAGGTATCTGAAGTTGAATTAAAGAATATCAGTAAACTGGTTGAAAAAAATATCGTCTCGGAAACCGAACTTGAGGTCATAAAAGCCAAGACCGATGCCTTAAAAGCGGATGTGGAAGAAGCGCTCGCGCATAAAGAGCAGGTGGCCTTACATCTTGCCTTTACTCAAATCAAAGCACCCTACCACGGTATTATCAATCGCATTCCGAATAAAGTCGGCAGCTTAATCGCGGAAGGTGACATGTTGACTTCGATTTCAAATAATCAAGAAGTCTTTGCTTATTTTAACTTGTCTGAAGTGGACTATTTACACTATATGGCAAATAAACAAAAGCAGGTGCAAACCGTCGGATTAAAACTTGCAGATCATAGCCTGTACGATCAAGCGGGAAAAATAGAAATCATTGAAAGCGAGATCGACCACGCGACCGGCAATATTGCCTTCAGAGCAAGATTTCCGAATCCAAACGGTATTTTGAAGCATGGCGCAAATGCTAAGGTCGTGGTGAGTAAACCACATAAAAACGCCTTACTTATTCCTCAAAAATCAACCTTCGAAATTCAAGACAAACTCTATGTGTTTGTCTTGAATAAAGATAATGTCTTGCAGCAAAGAAATATTATTTCGAACATGCGTTTGCCTAACTTCTTCATGGTCGAATCAGGATTATCTGCAGACGACACCATTCTGTTTGAAGGGGCAGAGAGTGTCAAAGATGGTGATAAAACGGAAGCTATTCTGGTGGATTTGGCTACCGTCATGCCGTTAAATTCTCACGAATAATCAAAGAATTCCATAACCCTATGACTACTAAATTTATTCATCGTCCGGTTCTGTCTATCGTCATATCCATTCTTATCACCCTGATGGGGCTATTGTCGCTGGGTAAAATTCCGGTAACCCAGTTCCCGGATATTGCACCGCCTGAAGTCAATGTGACGACCAAGTTTATTGGCGCAAATGCCGAAGCCTGCGTTAAGGCGGTTGTAACACCGCTGGAGCGGGCCATTAACGGGGTACCCGGCATGGCCTATATGTCGTCAGTTTCAGGCAATGACGGTACCAGCGTAATACAGATCATTTTCAAAGCCGGAACCGACCCCGAAGTGGCTTCGGTCAACGTACAAAACAGAGTCGCTTCGGTTTTGGATGAGTTGCCGGAAGAAGCGATCAAATCGGGTGTGATTGTCGAGAAAGTTCAAAATAGTATGCTGCTGTATGTCAACATACTCAGTTCAGAATCCACCTTAGATGAAAAATTCCTGTTCAACTTTACAGATATCAATATTCTGCGCGAACTAAAACGTATCGAAGGAGTTGGGTTTGCCGACATTATGGGTTCCAGGGAATACGCGATGCGGGTTTGGTTAAAACCTGACAAAATGCTGATGTATAACATTTCGGCGACTGAAATTATTGAAAAACTCCGGGCACAAAATATTGAAGCGGCACCTGGAAAAATCGGTGAAAGTTCAGGCAGAAAGGCTCAGGCACTACAGTATATTTTAAAATATACCGGCAAACACAACACGCCGGAGGCCTACGAAAATATTGTCTTAAGTAGCAAAGAGGATGGTGAAATCCTGCGTTTGAAAGATGTCGCCGAAGTAGCCTTCGATTCCCAGGATTATGATGTGCTGTCTAAAGAAAACGGCCAACCTTCAGCCGCGATCATGCTGAAGCAGCGTCCCGGCAGTAATGCCAAACAGGTGATTGATAATATCAAAACGACCATGGCCGAGATCAAGGCAAATTCGTTTCCGCCCGGCATGGACTATACCTTAAGTTATGATGTGTCCGAATTTTTAGATGCCTCCATTCATGAAGTAATTAAAACGTTAGTAGAAGCTTTCCTGTTGGTTGCGCTGGTGGTTTTTATCTTTTTACAGGATATTCGCTCAACCATTATTCCAATTCTCGCCGTCCCTGTTTCATTGATCGGCACATTATTTTTTATGCAACTGATGGGCTTTTCGCTTAATCTGATTACGCTTTTTGCATTGGTTCTCGCCATTGGTATTGTGGTGGATAATGCCATCGTGGTGATTGAAGCAGTTCATGCCAAAATGGAGCATTCTAAAGTCGGTCCGCGCAAAGCGACCGAACAAGCTATGCACGAAATTAGCGGCGCCATCATTGCCATTACCTTGGTGATGTCGGCAGTTTTTCTACCGGTGGCGTTTATGGACGGTCCGACCGGAATTTTTTACCGTCAGTTTTCGCTCACCATGGCTGTTGCGATTGTCCTCTCCGGAATTACGGCGTTGACCTTAACACCGGCGCTTTGCGTGTTATTTCTTAAACGGCCTCATGAGCACGCATCGTCAAAAAAATCCCTCTTGCAGATGTTCTTTGACCACTTCAATCGGCGCTACCAGAATTTAGCAGATCATTATCAACAACTCATCAGTGCAATAGCGAATCGACGCGTAATCACGTTTGCCATATTGCTGGTTTTTTCGGTCGGTGCCGGTTTGATCGGGGCTTCGGTACCTACCGGATTTATTCCTGAAGAAGATCAGGGCACTATCTATGCAAATATCACGACCCCTTCGGGCGCAACCCTCGAACGGACCGCAAAAGTGGTGGATGAAGTTCAAGAGATTGCCGCCATGATCGAAGGCGTAAATTCTGTTTCGAGTCTGGCAGGCTTTAGTGTATTGTCGGATGGAACCGGTGCGGTTTATGGCATGAATTTGATCAGCTTAAAAAACTGGGAAATGAGAACGGTCTCGGATAAAGCTATCATCAGTCTTCTGCAAGAGAAAACCAAACATATCAAAGATGCGGGAATTGAATTTTTCACGCCGCCGCCGGTCCCCGGTTACGGCAATTCCAGCGGATTTGAAATGCGTTTATTGGATAAGACCGGATCGGGCAATCTTGCGCAGTTGCAGAAAGTCGCGGATGCTTTTGTAGAAGATCTCAATCAACGCCCCGAAATCGTCAATGCTTTTACGACCTTTAACGCTAAGTTCCCCCAATTTTTACTGCATATTGACGGCGATAAGGCGGCTCAAAAAGGCATTACTGCCGAAAATGCAATGAGCACTTTACAGACCATCATCGGAAGTGAATATGCGACCAATTTTATTCGCTTCGGTCAGATGTACAAAGTCATGGTTCAGGCCTTGCCCGAATATCGTGCCCAACCTGACGATCTATTGAAGCTCTATATCAAAAATGCTGCGGGAAAAATGGTGCCGTTTTCTGCATTTCTGCAGATCGAAAAAGTCTACGGACCGGAACAAGTCACCCGCTATAACATGTATACCTCGGCGATGATTAACGGACAACCCGCTCCCGGATACAGCAGCGGCCAAACGATTGCCGCTATCAAAGCGGTGGCGGCGCAAAAACTACCGAAGGGCTTTGGCTACGATTGGGCAGGATCTTCACGCGATCAAGCGAATGCCGGTAATCAAGCTATATATATCTTCCTAATTTGTCTGTTATTTGTGTATCTGCTGCTCGCTGCTCAATATGAAAGCTTCCTGTTACCCATGCCGATCATTCTCTCGCTGCCGATTGGCATCTTCGGTGCATTGTTTTTACTCATGTTGATGGGTCTGGAAAACAATATCTATGCCCAAATTGCGATGATTATGCTGATTGGTATTCTCGGTAAAAACGCAATTTTAATCATTGAATTTGCGACCTTGAAGCACAAACAAGGACATACACCGTTTGACGCGGCAATTGAAGCGGGAGTTTTGCGTTTACGTCCAATTTTAATGACTTCTTTCGCCTTTATTGCAGGACTGATTCCGCTCATGTTTGCTACCGGCGCAGGCAAGATAGGTAACAACACGATTGGATCGGCAGCGGCAGGCGGGATGCTGTTTGGAACGATTTTTGGGGTTATTGTAATCCCTGGGCTCTATGTTCTATTTGCCGGTATTAAAGATAAACATAATCATGATGGCAGAAAAGAAGAAGCCGCATTCACCGAAACCCTTTAAGAGGTTAACGATGTGCAGAATTTACCCAGGGCTACTCAGTGGATTAGTGATGTTATCGTTAAGCGCCTGCTCATCGCTGGACACGCACTTGACGATTCCGGAAAAAAAACTCCCTGACAGCTACCAAAACCGGAAAGAACCCACCACAACCAGCATCGCCGTGATTAATTGGCGACAATATTTTGATGATGCCCACTTGCTAACATTGCTCGATACCGCGGTCGCGAACAATACTGATTTACAAATGGCGTTACAGCGAATCGAAGTCTCCCGCTCAAGTGTGAAATTGGCAAATGCCGCGATGCTACCCCAAGTCAATTTAAATGTTGGGGGTGGAGTACGCAAATTTGGCTTGTACACGATGGATGGCGCAGGGAATGCAACGACTGAAATAACTCCCGGTAAAATCGTACCGGTCAATTTACCGGATATGTATGTAGGCTTACAATCTTCGTGGGAAATTGATATCTGGGGTAAATTACAAAATCAACGCAAGTCTGCAATTTCACAATATCTATCGAGCATTGAAGGTACTAACTTGGTAATTTCCAATCTGATTGCTGATGTGGCAATTTATTATAACGAGTTAGTGGCGTTGGATAATCAGCTGGAGATCATCCGTCAGACGATAAAAAATCAACAGGAAGCGGTAGAAGTTATTAAACTGCAAAAAGAAGCTGGTCGAGCCAATGAACTGGCGGTGCAACAATTCAATGCAGAAATACTCAATACCCGCATTTTAGAAAAAAATACCCTGCAACAGATTATTGAAACCGAAAATAGGATCAACATCCTGTTAGGGCGTTACCCTCAGGCCATTGAACGAACAAAAGGACCGTTTTTAAAAGCGGTTCCCCAGAGAATCGCCACCGGGATTCCTTCTGAATTGCTGGCAAACCGCCCAGATATCCGTGAAGCTGAATTTCAGATTGAAGCCAGTCAGTTTGATTTGAAAGCGGCCAAAGCTGCGTTTTATCCAAAGGCGGATTCAACTCCGAAGTGCAATCCTAGTTGTCATGCGGCCTTCGGCAAAGATTCTGCAAAAAAGACTGAATGAGGTGTTTTATAGTTAAGGCTTTTCCGTGGTCGATGGTTAAGTTTTTTCATCACCTCCTCGACATCCTTA
>CANNKG010000196.1 GCA_947505105.1 Methylococcaceae bacterium
GAGGTGATGATTAAACTGCCACTCTCATAACGATGCGCAATGAATTCAAATAAAACCTGAGTTTCAGAATCTGATTTTTTCACATAGCCAATATCATCGATTATCAACACCTGATATTTATCCAAGCGTGTCATGGCGGTCATTAATTCAAGGTCGCGTTTGGCTTGCTGTAGGCTTTGCACCAATGCGAGGGCGGAGAACCACTTAACGCGGATATTTTGTTCGATCAATTGATACGCGATGGCTGCGGCAATATGTGATTTCCCAACCCCCGAAGGTCCAATCAACAACACATTGCCGGCACGACAGGCCCACTCCGTCTGCTCTTTTAACGCGATGATCTGCTGTTGTACTTGCGCGTTAAGTTCAGTCAGCTCCAGGTTGGCAAAGCTTTTACCGGCGGGCAATTTGGCTTCTCGGGTCCAACTTTGCACTCGTTTTTGATATCGATCCGCGACTTCTTGTTCACAAAGTCCTGATAAATAGCGGATATGACCATAACCTTTTTCAAGGGCCAATTCTTGATGACGTTGATAATGCCGACTAAAGGCCGGTAGTTTCAATTCTTTCAGTAACAAGGCGATGGCTTCAGGCATGCTGCGTCTCCGTGTGATACCAGTGACCCTGTAGGAGGTGATCATAGCTCGCTAAGTCTTGTTGGCGTGCGGGTATCGTCGGAATGGGTCGAGTGCCCAAATAACGCTCCTGGAGAGCCTTAAGGCTGGGTAGCGGCCGGTGATTATTGATAGTTGCTAAGAGCTCGTTACCTAAACGTTCTTCACAGGTATAATCCATGGCGATCCTTAGGACGCCTACAATCCATTTACAGGATTCTCGGGGTTCAAATTGTTGCTCACACTGTTGCCAAAGTTGACGATAGGTTTCCGTGGGTAAGACCTCATCCCGGAACTGTAAAAAGCGAAAGGCTTGTGGTTTGGCGGATAGGCTATGGATGATGTGCCGGTAATCAATACAGCGAGCGCGTTCTTGACCCGCTTTCGGGTATATCCGAGCGAGTGTCAAGGTTAAGGTTTGACCTATAAAAATGACTAATCGATCATGATAAACATGCACGCGAACAGTTTCACCCATCATTCTGGAAGGCACGCTATACACTACCTTTTGGATCTCCACGGTACTACTGCGGGTGACTTTTAAACTCAGTTCCCGATACGCTATAAAGCGTTCTGCGGGTAAGGTTTGCAAAGTCAGTTGCTCGTCTTGAAAGCGTTTCTGACAGCGTTTATTTAAGCGCTCTGCCACGTTATCCAGAACTCGTTGATAGTCTTTAATCGAGTTAAAATCACAACTGCCGCGCAATTTTAACGCTTGGTCGAGGCGTCGTTTAAAGGAGCCATGTGCACATTCAATAGCCCCGTTTTCATGACTGACACCGACATTATTGCGCGTCGCTCGCAAGTGATAATGCGCACACAGTGCGGCGTAGGATTGCGTGAAAGTTTGCTGTTGCGCGTGGTTATTAAATGCCGCACTCAGACTATCGGTGCGATGTTCAAGAGGACTGCCGCCCGCTCGCCATAGGGCTGATTGTAAGCCTTCCGCCAAGGCTGAATAACTTTCACCGCCTTGCACGATCTGTAAGTAACGCCAACCACTGTGGGCCAGACGAAACTGATACAAAAGGTGCTTGAATAGCTTGCCTTGAAGCGTAATTTCAGTATTCGGATGACTAAAATCGGATAAGCCCTGCAATCCAGCGGGTAATGATTGGCGAAATATCACCACTTTTTCGGGACCTTCGGTAGCTTTCCAGTGTTTAATACGGCGCTGAAGCGTGCGTAAGACGGTATAGGGAAATTCACCGGGATGCTCATCTTCTAAAAATTCCCACAGTGTTAAGCCGGTCAGTTGCGGTTCTCGCGCTAACAACGGTAGTAATTCATCTTTCCAAACCGCTTCCAAAGGATCTTCACGAGTCCGCCAATGGCGCTCTCCCGGAATGGAGGGTTGCCAGTCACCGGTCTCGATTCTGCGACCGGAACGTTCAGAAATATCCGCTTTAGTTGCCGCAGTTTCCTGGCTTTTTCCTTGTTGTCGTTTGCTCATATATAAACTCTCTTGGCGTTGAGTGATATGTTTTCCTGACAAAATGAATTCCTAAAT
This sequence comes from Methylococcaceae bacterium, assembly GCA_947505105.1. Taxonomy (GTDB): domain Bacteria; phylum Pseudomonadota; class Gammaproteobacteria; order Methylococcales; family Methylomonadaceae; genus SXIZ01. The sequence continues at coordinate 2,125 of CANNKG010000196.1, forward strand.
GAGTTGAATTCATCGTTGTCTTACATATCGGTCAACCGGTCAAGATAGTTGACGCGAAACCGGCCAAGATAATTGTCGCCGAACAATTTAAGCATACCCACGCGAGCACGAGAGTTACTTCATTTAGGATTTTGGCTATCGTGATGCACTTCAGGCGATTGTCGTGATGAGTTGATATGCCGATTTAGATCGACTGGATGCGCTTGGTGGCGTGATAAGGAAGTTGCAAGATCAAGAGTTGGGTATTGTGACGATTTCAAAGAGCTAGGCCGTAACTGTTAAGGTGTGGAAGTAAGGATAGGCTTCGTTTAGAATTTTATAGCGACTACGTCCCATAGAGTTAATTTACTCAGAGGGCGGACGTTCGTCAAGCAGATCTTGGGAACGAGACAAATTACATAGCCCGTATGGAGCAGTGCGGAATATGGGATATCAAAGCCACCGGAGCCCAGATGAAATCCAGGATCGGCAGTGACTTTAATCCCGGATTCCGCAAACTCCATCCAGGCCACCTTGCTAACGCGAAACCGTCTTAAGGGTTCCGCCTTACGGGTTCACTGCAAAGCAGTAACTTTTACATAGTCTAAGCGGTGCAAATGTCCCGTGAACCAACCATAAGTACCTACTTGGATCTTGTCGATAGGATTACGCAAAGAGATATCGGCAGTACCAAAAAGTTCTATAACCCCGTCATTATCAAAATCAACAGTAATTAATCCGGTATCAGCATTGTATTCCATCACTGTTGTTAACCAAATGCCATAGTAATTTGAACTGCTTAAGTTATTAAAGCCTTTAATGCAAGAGGATGTTTGCGTTATAGAATAATATCCCAATAAAAGCGGTTGATTATAACCTGCACACCAATTATCTGTTCCATAAGCACTTTTATGCCAAGCCACATAAACAAACGACTGTTCATTTGGAGCAATTAGGGCTAAATGCGGAAAATAATAATCGTAAGGTCCTTGCTGCATAAAATGCCGCATTTCAACTTTCAGATGTCTTTGTGGTACTAGTAGTTTAGTACGAAGATACCCACCTGTATCAGTCTGATCCATACGTAATTCAAGATAACCGTTTTGTTCAGTATGGGCGGTATTATTGTAAAAGTCCCATTTTGTCAGATCATCAACCCCGTCATTAAAGTCGTCAAAAAATAAATCTGAGCCTGCATTCGGTGGTGGCGTAGTCGTTGCTCCGTCCCCGACATAAAGCGCCTGGATTTCAGTATCGCTCAAGGCGCGATTATAGATACGAATTTCATCCAATTCGCCATTAAAATAATGCCTTGGCTCAGAACCGTTAAAATCATTACAGCCAATACAAATAGGCAAGTCGCCGCTGGATGACAATATTCCAATACCAAAAGTTGCGACGGTCGTTCCATTTACCCTGATTTCTCCAATGCCGTTCGATACTTTGATCACCACGAAATTCCAACTCCCCAAGGATAAGCCGCAATGACTAGCTACTTTTTGATTATTATCAAAAAACCAATAACCAAAACAATTAGTAGGTCCGGTAGCGGTGAGCGCTAAGTCCCAAGCATCATCGTACGCAGTCGATGCATCAAGCATTCGGCTGATGATAACTTCCCAATCGCCCATCGGTTGATCTATTTTATACCAAGCGCTAATGGTGTAATCAGGGGTATCAAGCTTAATATCCTTGTTGACTAAAATATAATCTTTAGTAGCTTCATTGAGTTTTAATGCCGTTCCACTCTTACCTGCTACAAATTCAGAGCTGCCGTGGATCGTCCCGTGATATCCATTGCCGCTTTTGTCTTTTACCGTTTGATCATCAAAGCTCCAATGCGCAATTAAGCCATTTGCACCAACCGACGACAATGTATTGATCACAAATCTATCAATATCCACAGTCACCGAACCGTTGTTAGTGGTATTGCCACCATCATAGGATAAGACCCTGAACCAAGGCTGCGCACCAGATAAGTCCGCCGCTTGAGGTTTAAAGGTCGAAACAGTAACCATTGTCCAGTCAGCAGCGGATTTTTCCTTATAGCCCACCTGCCATTCACCCGCGTTATTGATGATTTTTAAATCATAGGCGTAGAGATTGGATAGATCCAATTCTTTGAGTATGGCACCCTGTACCCACTGACCATTGACGAAAGCAAAGACCTGAAGTCTATGCCCTACATAATTATTGTAATTACCCGGTTTGGTAATATCCGGGTAATAACCTGAAGCATTCCCTTGTAATTCCAGAGAAATCCAAGTATTAGCATTCCCATAGCCAACACCAAAGCCAGAATTGTCTTTGGTTGAATGCGCTATTCGGCTAATTTCAGTCGCAGAAAGGGTAATTTCATAACTACTCGGCAAGGTAGTTGCGATAGTAGGATAAAAAGTCTGACCATCCGCTTGCCCCATATACCCATTAGAGCCACCCGACACCGCCACAGTCATTTTGCCACTGGTAACACTGTAACTGCCGCCATTATTGGTAATAGCAGGTGCTGCCCATTTTGCAGAATCCAAGGCATTACCTTCGAAATTATCTTCAAATATAGTCGAACTTAGATTCGAGAGTTTTGGCGTTGCTATCACTTCGGCACTAGCAACCTTACCCTCTGGAGTATTAGCAATAACTACAAAATGATAAGGCACATCATTTTCCAAACCATTAATGAGCGTTGGGCTGTTATCTGCTGAAACGACATTAGTATTTTTTGCTACATTACTGCAATTTTCAGGGTTATCAATCAAGCTTGGTGCATAGCATATTAAATGAACTGACGTTCCTTGAATTGGCTGCCACCCTATTGAAACCTCATTATTTCCAGGAGTTGCACTAATTATTTTGGGTGGCGCAACAGTGGGGTTTGATTTATTTTTAAATTCCTGAAGGTTAGTTACACCATCCTCATCTTTATCCTCCAAAGCATCATCTACATTAAATGCATCAAGACCATATTTTTCTTCCCATTCATCCGGTATTCCATCCTGATCCGAATCATATTTATAGTCAGGATTGGTTTTATCAAAGTCATATACATCAGGAATGCCATCAGTATCAGTATCAAGTAATGTAGCATCCGCCATACCCGGCAAATTGGTTAAGCTTATTGGTATAAATGGCATTGGTATATCAGACACAGTCCAGCCTTTGCCATACATATTAGTTGCATAATTTCTAAATATATTGGTTAAAGACTCGCCAGAACGCACGGCATAAGCCTGCATAATGCTGTCATATATCCATAAAGTGTCCGCAGTCAGACTATGTTTATTTAAAAATTCAAGGGGTAATAAAACCTGGCCCTGCCCGTTATTTACATACATGGTAAAAGGACCCAGTACAGGTGCATCCGAACCATTAGCTGTTTTTGTCGCGATTAACACATGGTAGGTATGCATGATGGCTAAATCTGACGCATCATTCACATCAGGTAAGTGTAATCCTGAGATATTTACTAGGGCAGATTTGCCTGATTTTTCCAATATTTTTGTAGAATTATCTTGAATTTTCTTAATAATTCCAGAGTAATCAGGCGGTACAAAGATATTTATCCGACTGTTATAACTTGCATCGGATAAATTCAACGTTGATTGATCCGTGTAAATACCCGGTGTTTTATGTTCTACATAGTTTGCATTAGTTCCGAAAAAGCCACTCAGTTGGGACAAATAAACATTAGTAAAACTTATAGCTTTTAGGGTTGTGCAGTTCGGATCGTTTTGTACTTTTGATTTAACAATACATTGAGATATGGCGCTGTTTAATACTGGATTATCTCCCCCTGCCTGATAGGCTTGATAGTAATCTTCATTTGTAGTATCAGCTACATCAGGAAATTTGATCTTAGCTTCATAATAATTTTGTTTAAAGGCTGAATTAAAATTAATGGGATAAGATGCATCCAATGAAGAAATCATAGAGGTTTCATTTTCAACAATTCTTTGACGGTATACATGCCAATCTGAAATTATCGATTTTGAAATATCGCTTTTAAAAAATTGCTCAACCGCTGTTTCTTTAGAATTAGCAAAGGCTGCCATGTTTTCATAGCTAAACCGGCCACCTGGAAGTAATAATACATTATTGGATTCACCAGCTCCAGATAGGACATAGGCCGATTCGTAGCTATAACTTTTACCCAATAAGCCCCCAATTTTTTCAGTCCATTTTCCAGATACTTTTTTACTACCCACAGCATCAGCATTAGCATCACCAGTAGATAACACATATTTATCGTAACCTTCTGGGAAGGCCAAATAACGAATAGGATCAAGTGGTGGTAGCTCGGCGGATAACTTGAGTCCGTTTGCGTCTCTATCTACAAAAAACTTTACTTGTGACGGTGCGGAAATAAGGTCGATCCCCATATTTGCCAAAGAACTAATGCCGCTAGCCAGTTTTACCACTTTTGCAGGCGTAAGATTAATTAACATATCCTTGAACATCGTATATGCTGCATCCGAACCAAAGTCAGTTACTTCAGACATAATTAGTGACAAGGCGTCATAACTAACAAACTCACCGTTTTCTATAATTTTCTTTATTTTTGACCATTCGGCATCAAATACGTTTATAGCTTTAGGCCAATTATTAATTTGAGAAACAACGTTTGTTAAGCATGCCCCAGCTTTACCATCTGAATCTATTGCCATATTTAACAGAAATTTTCTAAATCCAGCATTCAGGTAGGAGCGATATTGTTTATATTGAAGTTTTACTGAAGGAGTGTAATTAGGATCATTTGCACCATTTCCGGGACCAACGTCTTGGTTTTTCAAAAACTGCCCTCTAAATATGGCATATGCTGACCATTTTATTTCTCCATCTTCAATAGGTGGATAGCAAACAGACACCCCCTTATCTATGAGGTGCATTATTAGCTTATCCTGAGCCTGATTAGCAAATGTGCTTAAACCAGATTTCCATCCCCCAGCTTTTTTTGCAGCAGATATTTTTTGCCACATTAATTCAATTTCTGCTTCACTATAGGGTATTACTTCTGGTGGTGTCACGTTATCAACAATACTAAATACCTTCTCAAAATCATCAATTGTCTTGGTTGCATCATCACATAGTGCATTATTTGATTTATAAATATCTTTTATAACTGTACAGGTCACTTTTAAAGATAGAGATACTCCTTTTGCAAACGGCAATACTTTTTCTTTAAAGGTTTTATATTTTGTCAGAAGGTCATTGATTTTATTAACACCCTGTACGGCTTTACCAAAACGATTTTTCATGCCTGATATACCAGTTGTCGTCTCAAGCACTGCGCCCAGAACCTGGACGAAATTCATTAAGGTTGGCTTAGAGACATAATGTATATTATCCCAGTGATATAGAATATAAGCAGTTTTGGTATTTAACTGAGTAAAATCTATAGTGGTATCTTTATCCTTGCCAAAATAGCCATCTTGCGCTTCAATTAATTCAGGTTTAGCTATTGCATCCCAGTACCCTTGCGTTTCGAATTCTAGTAAGTTTTGCACACCATAATACAGTCCCATTGAACTGGTAAACTTTATGAAGCTTGCACTTGATTCTGTGGAAATTCCACCTGAAATCCATCCGTCGGGAATTAAGATGCCTTTACTCGTATTGGCTGTTGTTTTTGGAGTAATTTTTTTGGCGAATAATAACGACTTATTTCCTGCCGTATACTGCTGCGCCACTTTCGATTTTAGCGATCTAGTGGCAATTTGTACTTGTTCAACTTTTAACCCATTCACTAACTCCTCACCTATTTCATCAAGAATGGCAAAGAATTGTTCCTTAATTTCTGAAGCAGAGCTCGGCTTGAGCCATTCAGTATATAGACTGACCGCGATGCTAAAACGAGAGTCAGCAACGGCTTTTTGCGCGATTGCTAGTTTCAAGCTATCCGGCAAAAACACTAAACTCGGGTGACGTAAAAACAAATAGGTTAACGAAGTTGTCTCAGCATTTAGCTTGCCTTGCCATGACCCTATGTTAAATCCAAAATATACCACTTCGTTTGAGGTGATAGACTCGCCCGCTTGGTTGGTTTCCGTTGTTTGTTTAAGTAAACTCACATCCGCCAAATAATTTTTGGATGGGATGCTGCCGCTTCCTGTATTTGTGGTGTCACTTTCTTGCTGAGTGCTGGCAGAGAAAAGCTTGTAACTGGTTTGTGTCTCAGATCCTTCACTAGATGACTCTCCCCCCTGAACTCCAGCCACGTCTACTTGAATAGTAGCCAGCTCAATCACACGTTGTTTCGCTAAAGGGAATTTATCAATAAATTCGACGGCATCTAAGGTAACTCGCAAAAAATATCCCCCTCTAATTTTCATCAGAGCGTCACTATAACTGATGTATCCTACGGGGATAATTTTACCTATCAAAACCGAAATGATCAGCTTATCAAAAAAACACATCACTACGATTAAAGATGCTGCGAAAA
>CANNKG010000197.1 GCA_947505105.1 Methylococcaceae bacterium
AGAGCGGCATCGACATCGGTTACAAAGGTTTTTATAAAGTGTGCCGGTTCGTGCATCAACATAGCGCTGAAATACGTAACAGTTTACACGGATTAGCTTACCTGTTTTCCGGCTGTGTTTCTAAGCTTAAAAACTTGAACATCGAGTTCCAGACAATTCCATGCGATTAATATGTCTAACTTCACCATTAGCAAAGCGGATTGCTTTCCCAGCCAAGAATTCATCTTTATTAAATCTCGAGTACAAAACAAAAAAACCGGGGAAATTTCTCGCAACACCGTTTAACCAACTAACGTCTGAAAGATTATAAGCCATGTTGTCTGCTCGATAATTCGTTAGGGGAAGAATTTCCGGGTCTTCAACAACGATTTTTCGAGCAGTGCAACGCAAAACAGAAAAGCCATTATTTTTGTTATTGTCAGAGCCGATGACTTTTAAATCATACTCATTTTCTCCTGCTCTAGTGGCAATTACGGGGAATTCGGCTGTATTGCTTCGTGGATTCAAAGAAAGATACCCATTAGCGTCCGCAGCAAAATTTATGTTATTTCGAACCATCAGCAGTGAACGCCTCTCACCTAAATATTTTAGCTGGAGACTCATTTCATAATATCCCGGCAATACCGACAGAGTAACCCCCCCGTGTTTGTTTACTAGGCATGAAACTGGTGGCATGTTTTTTGATTTAGCTCTCTGCCAAACAATTGTCGTAGGCGATGTAAAAAGCGGCGCATAGTTTTCCATAAGCGGCTTGTAAAACCAATAATTTGTACTTAAACTCCACTGTTGCCAGTCTGTGGCCGTTAAGTATCGCGTAGTTATTACAAGATCAGGCAACCTACTAATGGCGTTGTGAAATACGGCTCTGATATTTCCCAGAGCATGAATTACAGAATCCACAGGGGGGCGCCCATGTTTCCTTGCAATAGCACTCCATAGCCCCCAGTATTCCTCCAGCACTGACAGTTCCTTTAACTCGCGCGCCTGCGTCACGTATTCACGCCATTCAACAGGCAGATACCCACCCAATTCATATACATAGAATCTGCCTGGATCCAATTGTGCAGATTTCTTCGCCATATCATAATTTCGAATGGTAGGAAGGGACAATATAACAGTTACGACGAACATTGGTATCGCAGCATAATGCCATACATCAATATGTCGCAGGCTGCTCTTTGCTAATATGTACACTGCTACGGCGCGCAGAAAAGAGATTGTGCCAAATAACGCAGTTGCTTTACACCAAAAATAGAATGACAGTAAATAACCAAGATCGCGGTGGCCACCAACGATTGCCACCCCCCCCCCCTGCCAATGCAAGTCCTATGACTAATAGCAACACGTACTCAAGCTTTGGGCGAAAAAAAATAGTCGTGGCAAGCACTAAGAGCACTAACGACCAACTCCCAAAGTCCTGTGCCAATTTGTTCCATAAATCCCCAAAAGTAAGTATGCGAGTTTCAGCACTCCAAGGGGCAAAATACCAAAACTGATCACTTCCAACGTCAAAAAAATTGTATTTGAGCAAATCTATACCATGACCCTTTGTTGCCACACACAATCCTGCTATTGCGGCTAATAGTGCTGATATAACTATCAAAGTGGCAAGGGCAAGCGTAAGTGTTTTTGTTTGATACGCCCAATAAATTGCGAAAACAATAATCAATGCAGATGTTGGAATTCCATAGTCGTTTGACCAAAGAAAGCACAAGCCCGCAACAATCCCAATCAGACTATAGGAAGTAGATAGCCTTAATCTGGCTCTCAATATGAAATAAATTATTGCTGTTGTAATATATGGAAGGAGGCTTCGTAAAGGTCTAAGACTGTTGCCAGGTAACAACCGCTCAATTAATAAGTTAGGTAAATTTGGGTAATACCAAAGCGTAATAACCAACGTAACAGTGCTAAAGCACACCCCTGTGATAAGGTGGTTGGATCTAGCAAGAAAGAAAGAAATAGTACCAATAATAAAGGCGTAACTGCAGGCAACCAAGAAGTGCGAGGCAAACACACTAGCAGCAAGATCATTGCCTGCTAAAAGAAAAAAGGGGTAGTGTAAATAAATTAACCCAATACCGAGGTATGGATAAAAATCCCTTCCCGGCCATTGTCCATCAGCGAGACGATATAAACCGCTCGCTGTTTGATATGCGCCATCTAAATGAAATGTTGGAATATCGATGGAATGATTTAAGCCAAAAACCACAGCCACACACAAATCAATCATCAAAAACGATAAGATGAATAGCGACTTCGAGTTAATAAATTTTTTTGTCAGGCTAAAATGCTTCATCATCCAACTTTTCCAGTACATCATAAATATTGTCTATCTTCCCGCCCAGAACCGAATAACACCCCGGTAACTCTGGATGTTCCTCAAACAAAATCGGCCTGCCATCATCGCCCTCGTTCTTCACCAGAACGGTTTTAATTTCGAATAACGAGTCGACATATTTGGCATCCTGCACGGCCGGAAGATACCTCCCTACATCCCTGACCATGCGATCCACGCGAGTGGCGCGTTCATAGCCATTCAACTTCTGGTAAGGGTCAATGCCCCGCTGGTCATCCCAGTGCAGATGAGGGGTGTAGCGCACATGGGAGAGGGTGTGCAGTCCACGCGCGGGGAAAGGCATCATCGAAAAAAAAGGGCCATCCATCACAGTTATGCCCAATCCTTTGAGTGCAAGTGGCGCTTGCATCAATGCCATCTCGGTGATTTCATGCTTGAGATTGGTATGCGTGCCCGGAAAATCGCCGACAAACTGATTGAGTCCGCTATAAGTGCAATTGAACACATGGCGACTGACAATTACGTCTTCACCCCCGTCCTTTTTTTGCATGACAACCTTCAGCCCGTCGCACCCTTTTGAAATTGCGGTAACGCGAGTTTCTAATCGCGTCTCTACGCCGCATTCTGTTAATTCAGTTTCAGCCCAATTCGCCAGTTTGCTGGAATCAAAGGCGTACTCTTCGACTACGAACACATCTTCGATCAGGTGTGGTTCAAATAGCTGTCGTAGCGACTGATCCGCCGTCTCGATCTTTGCGCCGATCTCTTTGCAAAAGCGCACGAATTGTTTTGCCGTCACCTTGGAGTTGCGCCGAGCGATGGCGTAGAGTTTGGTAAAGTCCTGCTTCACCGCCTCCGGCCAATCGCGTACAAAGCGCGGCAGGTTGACGCGGCTGCGATAAGCCGTGGTAAAGCTGCGCGGGTAATGATAGCCGTTGTGGACGCGAGCTTGGTTGTTGTAGGAAGCACGAGTGAGTAGCGCTGATTCACGCTCCACCAGCACGATGCGTTTTAAACTGCGTTGTTTTGCCAGATAAATTGCAATCGCCGCGCCATAGAAGCCGCCGCCAATAATCACGGCATCAACTGTTGAGTCTGTAGTTGTCATTGGCCGACTTGTTCACCGTAAGTACCATATTTCTGCGGCTGCGGCATTGCCACTTCGATATTCAATTTTTCACGACGCGTCATGCGAGCGCTGGTGAACTCTTGCCCCACATGGTAGAGCGGCCCCTCGTTTTGCAGACTGACCATGTTCAATATGTACTCACCCAACACCAGCAATACCAATGAAATCAGGAAAAACATCCCGGACTGCTGTAAAGAAAGACTGACCCAGCCGGGCGCCACATCAACTTTTAAGAATGCGACAGCAACAACATACAGCGAATACACCAAATTGGCGACTGCGCCAAATAAAGAAAGTGAAGTCACCAGACGCATCGGGGCGCGGGTGGTCGAAACCAACAGCCGCATGCCTCGGTCGACGCTTTCACCCAGTCGCTTGGTGCGCGAGAGCTTGGGACGAGCGCTATAGCTGAGATTAACACGGGAAAAACCGCCTGTTGCCGGAAGGTGCCGATAGGTTATGGCAGGCTGTGGATGTTGAAGAATGAAGTTGACCACGCACTTGCTCAATACGCGGTACTGCGGGGCTTCTGTCGCCAGATGAATGCCGCTGAACCATTTGTACAGCATGTTAAATAACAGGTAAGCGCCACGATAGGCAAAACTCTGCGCCGGTTTCTGCTTGTTGTTGGCGAAGACGACATCCGCTCCGCTGACTGCTTCGTCGAGCATTTCGCGTAAAAAATTGACGTCATCGTTGAGCGGATCGAGGACAGCAACAAAATCACCCAGGGCATTCTCTAAGCCAACCCATGAGGCCGTGTCGTCATCGACCTCTTTGGTCAGCGCGTACACTTGCAAGTTCGGCAATCCTTCTGTGCCGGTGAGTGCTTTTAAACGCAGTAATGAGTCGTCGTTCGAAGCGTTGTCGACAATGATTATCTCATAATCCGAGACGAGCTCATCCAGCGTCCTGTTGATTTCGATAAGCAACGCTTGGATGTGATCGGCTTGATTATGCGTGGTAATAACCAAGGAAAGAAATAGAGGGAACTGAGTCATCATGGTTTATTCCGAAAGATTAACACGCTGATTTAGCGATGCATTCTGAATGGCAAGCGTCTGACAAGCACTTGGCGTTTCCAAGTCAATACGCAAGCCCTTAACCTGTTTTAACCTAAGCCAACCGGGATAGGCGTCAAGAGGAACAATCACGGTACCGTTAGCCCCGGTAAAAATTAGAGACTGTGCTCGATCAGGGCCTTGCATATCATCTCCCCACCAAAAAACACGCAATTGTTGGAGGGGGGCTCCCGCGCAAGATAAATCGAATTTCAGCAGCCCCATTGATTGCGCTGCAAAACTCTGCCGGGCAAGATCCAACTGAAAATAGGGCGTGCTGCCCATAATTCGATAAACACTATTCTCCGACTTGAGATCATGGCGTTCGGCCTGAGAAAAATCCAAATCGACAGCATGTTTCATCACTGCACTCAAAGAACCGGCGGACTGCCCCCATGCTACGGGGATTTTACGCAGATCCGCAACAGCGAATACGTGATCCATTAATTGAGCCGAGAGCTGCTGCCTGCGAGACGCATCAATAACCACTTGAATTTCACGATGGTTATTCGCTACATTGGGTACAAAACGCACACCGTCAAACCAGATGGCGTTATGCTCCGCCCCAACGCGGGTGATGTTCCGAGGCTTTTGGTCAGGTAACACAATGACATCCCCAACGTGTAAATAGCGCACCGACATGGAATCACGGATAACAACAGCATTGTCGGAACGGTGAACACCCGCCTCCCAGCTTTGATCGGTGAGTGGGCTTAACGAAAAACTAATACCCGTGCGGGGTAAATCGGCATCCTTGGCAATACCGTAGACAAAACCGTCATGAAGCTCTGCATCGTAATGTTTGAGCACGAACCGGTAAAGTAAATGAGTGCGTAGCGCCATTCCTCCGCCATCATGATGGATACTGTCCGCTTCGAGCAACGCGATCCGAGGCTGCGCCTTGTTTAGCTGCTCGACAGCCCTTTGCTGCTGTTTAATTGGGGCAAGGTTATAGGGTGCCGTAGTGGATATGGGAGGCGGACGATCAAAGTACATATATTGCGCATTGCGGCCGGTCAAATCCAGATAGGTCTCTGTTGGGGCTAGATGGTTCGATAAAAAACGGTTAATGCGTTCGAGCCGGTCGACATGCTGGGGCTCAACTAAACCGGAACCCATGTTTTTCAGCCCATGCTCAGCGCCCGACCACAAGTTGCCGACTTGATCTTTTTCGCGAACTGAGCGAAAGGCGTCTTTATTCACGCCAGCCAAACCTATCCCGGCACATACAAATGCGATGCCGACAGCAAGAACCGCACGTCCGCGCGCTACAAGTAAAGGCGCCAGTAGTATGGGCAATAAAATAGCCCAGGCAAAATTAGCGAATATTCCAGGTCTGGATACATGGCCTGGGTCGATCCGCCCCATGGTATAAGGGGTTATCAGAGAAGAGAAGAGAAGAACAGGCAGCGCAACGCCAATCAAATAAGTTCTGCGTTCAGGCTGCCTGAACATGGCAATAATAAGTACCGCTGCCGTAAGCGGCCCCGATACCCATGACATACGCAGCACTTCAAGCCCCGCTTGATGCTTGCCTTGAACCGTCCAACTCCATGACCACGGTATGCCGTAAGCAATCTGGTTGACGGCGCCATTTTCAAGCACATACCGAATCGCACTCAACAGCATCGCCGACATTGGCGTGAAAACCACTACCATTCCAATCAATAAAGTCGGCAGAAGTAACTCTCGCTTCCAGTCCGAGTGCCTGGCGCGATAAAGATGCAATGCTGCCAAAGGCAATGAGGAGAAAACAGCAACAAGTCCTTGAGGGGGTACCAGTAATACCAATGCTATAGCGGAAATCAACCAGATCCGGAGCCATGTTTGCGGATTCAATTGACTCGCTTTTAGCCACAGACAATAAAACGGCACAAGAATAAGGAACATCAACTTTCTGGAAATAAACCCGAACAGCAAGACCGAGATATACGCCAAGCCCAAACTGCCGGTATAAATGCGCATCGCCATAAATGCGATAAATAGGGTCAGCGTGGTAGCAAGCCGGTCGGCTTCTGCAATAGTTGCAGCGGTGCCGTCATAAAAAATCAGTGAAATAAACCCGCCTATATCGTCGGCAAAAAGGCCGTGAGGCGGGAAATAGTCGATATACGGGATTTTTCCAAACTCCCAAAAGCCCCACCATCCCAGCAGACTTTCACCAAAGTGATAATCATCGCTTGGCACATACGGTATTGCTGTAGTTCCATTCGAAAATAAAAGAATAGTTGCGAAAATAGCAACGGGTGAGAGCATTTTGGTCAAATCGGTTTCGTGGTTCGACACAAAGTTTTTGTATCTGACGACCACATCAACAATCGTTGTTAGAATCGCGGTAAAACTTAACAACCAAAGCCAATGCGTCGTTTGGATAGCCGGCTCGCCTGTCTCCACCCGATACAAATCCGGCAATATCAACAAATAGAACGGCGCAATGCCAAATTGTCCTATTCCTAACAGTTTCGGAATATGCCGGGAAATGGCGTTCGATGAATTGCGGCATAAATAAAACAGATAAAGTGTGCCGGCAATTACGATAAGGGCGCCGACTCTAGAGGCTGCGCCAAATCGAAATGTCTCGCCAAATAGAGAAAGGCGATCCTGAATGGTCGCGATTCCAAAAGGCAGTAGCCCAATCAACATGACCGACAACACACCAATACCTATCTGTTGAGGCGTGGCGTCGCCACGAGATAGATGCAAACGCACCGCAACGGCGCTAAGGAACGCCCCGGCAATGCCAATCAAGATAGTGAACGAAGAATCGTTGGGATAGATGCTCAAAAAACCACCCAACCCGATAGCCACAGGTACCAGCCACCAAGTCAGCATGGTAACGAATAACTGCTCGTATTCATGCGACTGTATGGTTGATATATGTTGAAACAATCGATAGCTTGTCCAACCGCCCGCTAAAAATCCAAGCGCAAACAGTGGATAGCTTGCCAAGTCCTGAAACTTTGTCGCTGCATCCCAAGTAATCGCCCCAACAATAAACTCAGGATAAGCCGGCGCGCGTTGCAATAGCTTTTGCGATATAAACATCGCGCCAAAAGCAGCGCCAACTGCGGCGAGCATGGAGAAAATCAACGCTCCGGTTAATATGTTGTGTTGTTTCGTTTGGGGCATTGTAGTTTCATGCATTTTCAAACTTCCTTTGTTGCAAGGTGCCAAAACGGTCAAATTCCGCAGAAGCACCCTCCTTCCTGCTTAGCGATCCGTAAAATTTACAAGCCATTTTGTGCAAAACTCCGCTTTAATATCCAAATTGCTCAAACCAAGATGAAACCGAAAGGTAAACGAGGCAAGCGTGAACCTTCAGCAACGCCCATTCATATCGGCTGTAAATGCCAGCGCAGTCTCGTCCGTCCTTCCGAGCCCATCTGAAGCTATGTCATATTATAGAGTCCGAAGTGAATAACGCGACATCGTTCCTGTCCAGACTTGGCGTCGCTATACTAATTCCGGGCTCTCTACCATTACGCCTTAGAGAGAAAAGGACGGAACTTGTGTAAATACCCGTGCTCCAACAGAAAAGGGAGCTAGGACAACTTGCAACTCACTGTGTTTAGGGAGCAAGAACGGTGTAGATACTTATCCCTCTATACGTGGAGGCCACGCGTAGGAAAAGTCTGCATAGTCCAACGTCAAGTTAGGGCTGTAAGCGGGATCATTGAGTAGTTTCGTGTCCCAACGCGACTGAACGAAACTGACTTCATTGAAAAAGCGAATCTGCTTTTCAGGAGTATCTTCAACTCCCCGAGATGCCGATTCATGGTGATTCATTTCTGCATAAGGCGTCCAGACGTTTCTATATCCGGCGTCACGTACCCGCAAGCAAAAATCGACGTCATTAAAAGCCACGGCTAATTGCTCATCCAATCCCCCGACCACATCGAAAACATCGCGCCTTACTAACAGGCAGGCGGCTGTAACGGCACTAAAGGATTGGTGTAAGAATGCTCGACCGAAATATCCGGGATGATGCCGCCCGAC
>CANNKG010000198.1 GCA_947505105.1 Methylococcaceae bacterium
ATCAAAGCCAACCTCATAACTTGCAAAACTAAACCCTTCGGCATAGTGGTCTTTAAGCGCCAGAAATTCAGTCGCGGCTTCCAAGGCATCATAACTAGCGACTAAGGCACGGTTGACTTGACTGGTATTGGCTAACATCGGATTAGCACAATGACCATCGCGGCGCTTGGTGATTAAGGCAAAGACTGACTCTTTTGAAGCACTGGCATCGCTTAAAATGCGGTCTTTTAAATCACTAATAATGCAGCGTTCCACCACTTCAAAGGTCATGACTTCACAAAGTTCCTCGGCGCCCAACCCCGTAAGTAAATGACTCAACTGTAAGTCATCGGCGACCACGTTACTAAGCAGATTATAGCTGAGATAATGGCTCATATCCGAGCGCCAGCGCGACACAAACACCGAGGCATTCGCGGCCAGATGGCGTTCCGGCAACACAAAATGCTGTAAAGATTTAAGCGGCGTTGCTAACAAAGTTCTCGAAAAATCCGTGACCAGAATCCGAAATAACAAATCCCGTAAACTGGGTTCAGTTTCAGCATAACCCAAGTGCTTGTTGACCAATTGCCAAAAAGCGGCTTCCAAGTCATTAGCGAGAATATCCTGCCAGATTTTGGACTGGGCATTAAGATTAACTTCACTATCCACGACCAGCGCTGCAAACAGCCGTTGCAGAATGGTAAAGAGTTCAGGTTGGTCGGCACGCGTCAATATCGCCAGCATTTTCCGGTCAAGGTCATCTGCCGTATCGGTGGCGACTACCAAACGTTTTAGGCGTTCTTTACGCTCTTTTGCTCTAAAAAATTTTGCGCGTGTTTTCAAATAACCGCGCAAGGTCTGAGAGATGAGCCCCAAATCATCGAGTAAGAGTGAAGCCGAATCAGCGTTAAAGGTTTTGCTGCGCACGCGAATATCCAACAACCAATCAATCTTCGGGTCAGGTTCGGAAGCCGTGCTATATAACAGCCAACGCTGTTGCGGTTGGCGCTCAATATCCAGTTTAACCTTTAGTGACGGTTGTTCATGCAGATGCACTAGATTGACATTGTCTAGCATCAGCGTGTCCATCATTGCGGTAAATTCTTGCTCGACATCATGCCAAAATACGATGGAATACGTGGCAAACAATTGGTTAAGGGAGTCAGTGATGCGTTGTTGGCTCAAGATAGCACTCCTTTAACGACACGTTCAAGTTCATCTTTAAATGCTTTGAAACTTGGCATGGATTCCGCCCGTTTAGAATCAAAAGGATTCATTTCCAGCCAATCACACAATTCAGTTGCGCTCAGGTGTCGACCCAATGCTTCATCTAATTTTTTCTTGGGGTGATTTGAAGATTCGGTATTACCCTTCAAATTTTCTAATTGTTCACAATTTTGATAAGGGTGGTTCTGTGCAGCACAAAGCAGCCATGCTTCAGAAGTCGGTTTAGGTAACATTGAGATGCCCCGTGTGAACTGACTACTTTGAAATCCAGCCTGCATAGAAGCCAGTTTAGTATTCCAGAGTGTAGTTGGCGTTGAATGGGTGCTATCACTATCACGAAACAACACGGCAATGGCCTGATCATTTGTAGCTTGTTCACATTCTATGGCATAAACCCCCAATGCTAGAGCATTACTGAAGTAATATCCGGTTTCTTGACCTTTTTTCTTACTTCGCGCAGGCTGCAACCGCATTGGCAGTGCTTTTGCGAACTCTTTTAAAGCCGTCTCATTAATAAAATAAAGTCTATCGGGTAGCTCCCTTATTGAATAATGAAGTTGAGTTTCCAACAAATGATCCAGAATAACCATCATTGGACCTGCAACAAAATCGGCATCACTACATTTTCCCAAAGCATTTGCACAAGCCCCAATATCAGATGGTCCTTCACCACTTATTACTAATATCATATGCGATGCTTTAAACGAAATTTCTTGTATTGGTCGGCTTCAAGGTCATCTAAAGCGACACATTCTATAGTTAATGCCTGCAAGTCAGTATCCACGAAAGCATCACCAGGCCCCATGTAGCCTAATTTTTCTGCGATTCGTGGTATTTCAAAGAAATGACGAATGCGCGATTCACCGCGAGGGGATTTGTAGATAAATTGCACTGATTCGCGTGCAACGTTATCTTCTAAGAAATTAAGAATCAAGGGGCTATGAGTTGTTACCAATATTTGTTGTGGACTAGCTACTAAAGTATCGACCAATTTTTCAATGATTTCTTGATTAATACCATTTTCGATTTCGTCCAGAAGAATAAGCGAGCGATCTGAATCAGACTGAGTTAAAACCGCAAGGATTCTCAATAAACCATCACTTAAATGCATCGCTTCAGTTTCTAAACGCTGCCCATCAAAAGATTCAATGATAGATAGCTTTTTCCAACCTGCCCGTTGATTAGTAACTTTAAAATCTACTAGGTTAGGATAAAAATGTTTTAATTGCTCAACGAGACGTTTTCTTGGCTCTCCCTTAATAGAACCAAGATACCCCGCCAATTTCTCTCCCCCAACACCGATGTCAATTTCATTGTTACGCGTAGTTTTACGCATAAGTTGTGGCGATAATAATTCCAGAGAGCGTATGCTCCGCATTGCGTCACGAAATTCCAAAAGAGGTGCTGAAAGTTCCGAATCTTTTAATGCTGACAATATGGACCCTTGATAAATAAAAGAAATATCTTGTTGTTTAGGTTTGCTGTTAAAACGAAAGTGCTGCCCCATTGAATTAAAAACCGTTTTATCATCTATCTTCACGAGTTCCGATGTACAACGAAGTTCGCTACGATTAAAACTACCCAGCCAGAGTAAATGTTGATCATCAGACGTCCTAAATTGAACACATAATGAAATATTGCTCTCTTTTCCCAATTTACAATTCAGATCGTTAATTACCCAACCTCGATTATCTAACCAGTCTTGTATCTTTCCGCTCATTATCTTAGATATAAAATCAATAGCCTGAAGGATTGTGCTTTTGCCTGAACCATTCATTCCAATGAGGCAATTGAACTTCCCCATCATCATTAAAGTTACATCGTCACCAACCGATTTAAAATTACCAATAGAAATAGATTCAATCATCGCCACTTCCTCCCGTCACCGCCTTAACCTCCGCCAACAAATCCCCAAACTTGCCATAATTCACCTTAACCCCATCATCCAAATCAAGTTGAATGCGAAGATCGGCATAGTGGCGCAGTTTTTCGTCGTAGCTGAGTAACTCGGCGAGTTTCTTTTTGAGCTTTTCACTGTCTTTGGTCAATTTATTACGCGCTGAAGTCGAAGTTGCTAGGTCGGCATCTTTGCTCAGCATCTCGATACGCGCCTGGATTTTGCCCGCGAGCGGCACCACGTATTCGGCACGCATTCTGGGTAGGGTACTTTCGTTATAACGGTGGAGATAAACCAGAGCCTGGAAAGCACCTTGTTTGCCGCTGGAAAACAGCCAGTAAATCGGGCGTTTTTTGTAGGTTTGCAGGTGGTCTTTGAAAAACTGGCTGGCAAGATAACGGCGGATCGTTTCGTCAGGGGTTTCGGTAGGCTTTTGACCCAGGCTTGCGGCCAACCACGCAAGATTTTCCTCCAATGTGTCCGCGCCCCACACGGCGAGCAAAAAGTCACGAATACGCTGTGCAGCATCGTCATCAAACCAGAGTTCGTCGGTGATCGGCACAATGCCATCGGCATCGGCGGGAAATGACCGATAGCGGTTTGGGTCAAAACCATTGTTACCGGCATGGGCGTAGATCAAGCCTGGTTCATCCAGACTGTAACGCCCCATCATGCAGCCGATGGCATAGGAGATTAGGCGCTGGCTGTCCTTTTCGCGGTCGGCGCGGGTCAGGGTGATTTGGTCTTCGGGGACTTCGGGCGATAGTTCGTCTTGCAGGCCGTAGGCTTCAATGAATAGGCGGTTGTTTTCTTCTTCCAAACGCTTCATTTCGGCAATTGCGGCGCGGTTTTGGGCTTGCCATTGGTTGAAGCATTGTTCAAGAGTATTGGATGCGGAGGAGATGTAGGTTGGGTTAGCGCAGCGTAACCCAACATTGGCGGCGGTAGATTGTTGGGTTACGCTATCGCTAACCCATCCTACAACACTAACCCAACCTACGGACTTAAAATCCCAAGAAGATTCTGATGAATCCCAGTCGTATTTTGCTAAATCAATTGCCTCTTCAGCAATATCATTCACTTTGTTTTTGTTCCCAATGGCAATCGGCACTTTTGAAACGTTGCCTTCTGAGTAACTAAGTGTTGGAGCAATAGCTCTCATGAAATAGATCATTACCGACGAGCAAAAGAAGGCCAGAAGATAGTTGCCGTTATCCACATGCTTTGGGTAGCAAACTGAACCAGCTGATTCAGAGAGAAAACCTTCAGGGCTTAACCTCATTGAAAAGTCTGCAACCGTAAGTGTCGTCCACGTTGCCCCTTTTCTAAAAGCAAAATCTAAACCTTGCGGCCTAGATTTCTGTCTCCCAAATTTATCGACATAACACTTAAGCTCCTCCCCATTGTTTTTCCAATTGATCACGAAATCATGATTACCATACCAACGCCGCCTAACTCCCCCTTTCTGTATGGGACACCATTTTTTGTTATCATTCCATTCGAACTCGTCACCACTGGTGGCATGAAACTCGATGTCACCCAGATTAACTTCAAACCAATATCGCAAAAATTTATCGTTGTTTCCAGTCTTGAGTCCTTGCTTGGGACTTGCATAGTTTGAGATAGGTTCGAAGACAGAAAAGGCCCTTAGAGCCTCTTCAGAAAGATTTAGAGCAAAAATTTTTCCGGGAACCTTACTTACTTCAGCATTGGTAAATTGCCTAATCCAATATAGGGTCTTATTTTGAATCGCCTCTCTTAGCTTTATTGGCTGTAGCTCAGCTCCGTAGAAATCATCTAAGTTAATATACCAAGAACGATATTTCTTGTTGCTCAGATGAATTATTGAGAATGCACACACAGGAACGTAAGCGGACTCGAAAAAAGAATGATATTCAGGCTTGACAATAGAATTGAAAACCGAGCCATCCAATAGTTCTGCACGCAACGCTTCAAAGCTAGGCAAAAACATCCATGTAAACGGGGTCATTATTGAAACCATTCCCCCATTATTCAACATGTTGTTCATACGGATGATAAATGCGGAAAATAGATCATGTTTTCCAGATGAGTAATGATCGTAAATAAAATCTTTTAATTTTGGAGTGTAATACTTAAACCCCATATACGGCGGATTCGCGACCACCGCATCATACTGATTCTCCAAGATCAGCGCCTGCGTCACCAAGGGCACTAAAGTCTGATAGGTTTCCTGAAGCAAATAATCCTGCTGTGATGACTGTAAGTGATCCAGGGCGCGTTGCAAGGTCGGTAAATATTCACTCAGCGAGCTGGGTATTTGAATTAACGAACCAAAGGTTTCGGCATGCTCAAAAACGTCCAGCAACTGGTTCAGTATGGATTCCAGGGCCTTAATTTCATCGGCGTCATAAAATTTGAGCCAAACGCTTCGGCAATTGCTGCGGAGCACTTGGGCATCCAGCCCTTTGGACGATTTTAAACAATAGACATTGAGCTTAGGCGGGTCATTAAACAAGCGCCGGTCATCGGCGCGGGCTTTCATCAACAAGGCAAAACCTGCCAATTGTGCAGCTCGTTCGTCAATGTCCAGGCCAAATAGATTCTTTTCCAGAATCAGGCGTGGAATGTGCCGCGCTTGAAACCCGCGTTCCAGATAAATAGCTTTTAACAGCTCATACGCTTCCACCAGAATATGCCCGGAACCACAAGCGGGATCAATGACGGTAATGGATTCAGGATTGAGACTTCCGCCATCCTCGTCCATGCGTGTTTGAATGAGTTGGTCTAATTGAGCTTGTACGTCCGGCGTTTGCTCCGCTGGCGTGATGTAATAGGGCCATTGGTTTTTGAGTGTTGAACTAGGATCAGCCAGCATCCACAGTCTTCCGACGCTGTTTTGCACCAGATATTGCACAATCCAGTTCGGGGTGAATAATTGCGTGGCCGCCGGAATATCTTCGCTGTTGACGACTTTGCCAATCACTTGGTCTTTTTTCTCACTAATATAAAACTGGTACAGCCAGCCAATAATTTCCACTTCCTGCCAGTCTTCCTCTGGGATTGCGGCGATCAGTTTGGCAATGACCGAATCAGTCAGTAACAAGTTATCTGGTAGCAATAATTCGGTTTCATCGTCAATGCGCTCAAACAAAAACGGCATGACCTTAGATAAGGCATTGCATTGGGCAATGAGGCACAAACGATAAAGCTCACCATCTTTATCCCCTGCCAGTTTAAGCTCGATGACTTGACTAGCATTCAAGTCAGGCAGTTCTCGATTTTGTGCCAGTTCCGCCGCTTGGGTCAGTATTTCGGGCAAACCACCTTCACGACTCGATAGAGCTCGATATCCATGGCTCAGGTAATTATGAATTTCCATATAGCGCAGCGCCGCAAAGCGGTTAAACCAGGTATAGGCAATCGCTTCCAGCGTGTGCTTAAAACCCTCCTTGTGCATTCGTTCAATCAATTTGTCACGTTGGTGACTAATCTTACTCGGCCAGGTTTGACCCGCAATAATGACGTTATCACCACTTTTTTCGGCAGGGGCAATCACTAATTGACCCTGTTGTTCATCCAAACCCATCCGATGCGCGCGAGCGGTGACTGCTGCAATAAAATCTTTGCGTGCCTGTGGTGCATAGGTTTTGAGCTTGGCTTTGTTCATTCGTCAGTAAGTCTATTTAAAGGGGTTAATGATGCGTAAGGTGCTTATTTTTTGTTGATGCTGCAAATCTTCGGACACTAGCGTATGACAGTTTGCTTCAATGGCGGCTGCTACAATTAAGCTATCCCAATAAGATAAGGCGTAAGTATGGCGTAATTTCAGCGCATCAATGGGCCAATCAGAACTTGGAATATGCAGTTCACAACGCGCTAATAACTCGGTAAACATGGGATGTAAATCAGTGTCCGTCCACGCATGTTTCCGACGTAATGCAAAACCCAGTTCATTAATAATCTGAGGAGTTAGCGTAATAGTCTTAGCCGTTTGAATGCAGTTTTGGGCAATCTGGTGTTTAGTTGCCTCGTTATCACGCGGTTGACTTAGAGCATAAATCCAGATATTGGTATCAACGCAGACGGTCTGCATATAATTCATCTCGGGCGCAAGGCGTGGCGTCGTCAACAGCACGGGTATATTTTTTAAAAAAAGTATCCCAGGATTTTTCTTTTTCAACGATAGGGGCGGCATCATCGTCTAAAGGCCATAAAATAACCTCTACTTTGCGATGTTGTAGAGATTCAGGTATCGGAATAAAGGCTGGGATATCGGTAAAAATCATTCTTTCAGGATTCATCTGGGGTTCTCCTATTTTGATCTTGATAGGTGATATTAAAAGCTTCTTATGCATCGTCCAATTATTTGCCTTTTGAGAGTGATGTACAAGCAGCCTTATGCATCATTATTCAATTCTGACTTTATTGCCTGCTTTCAACGTAGTTAATAGAGCCTGCTTTAACTTGGCCAAATAGACATCGACTTCTTCCTCGGTTTCCAGATAGGTTTTAACACTTAAGTGCTGAGCGCGAATGACTTTTATGAGCTTAGTTGTCGGGGGCGCTATTATCGGGGGCTGTTGACCACTCGGAGGCGGTTCTTGAATTCCTGTTATGGCTGGTTTTTGTGCAGCGGCAATCACATCCATGGCCGTGTCCAAATGATTCCCTGCTTGCTCAGCCAAATAGCGAATTTTGGGAATGCTGATTAATTCGCTAAGCGTAATTTTGAGTTGCTGCAAGGGATACAGTGCTTGATTACGTAGCTTGGCGTCAGCTTGAATTTTGTTGAGTTCGGATTCAATTTCAGCCAGCTTTTGGTCAGTCGCTAATACAGCAAGTTCTCGTTCATGAGCCGCTAAACGTTCATTGACGCTGGTCACCGTATTCAAGAGCGGGTCAATTTGGCTAATAAGCCCAAAAGGGGCTTGGTTATCTCGAATACTGAGCAATTCTTTTAAGGCATTGGCGGCGTGACTCTCTTGCTTTAAGGCTTCTTGATTGTCACTAAAGGCGGTCAACGCATCCAGCATTCGTTGCCAGGTCGTTGCTTGGGTTTTGTAAAAACTACTGACATCATGGCAATCCTCACTCAGGTCTAACCAAGCATTCGTCTCAGCCAATAGCGTATCGATAAATTCATAGCTGTCGCGAATTGCCAGTTGCTTACCTAAGCGGGCAATAGCCGTCTCAATGACTGTTTTGCCGGGATAGTATTTTTGGTTGGCAGTATGGCTATAAGCTTTGAGTTGAGTTTGCCAGCTGGTTAAATTTTCGCGAGTATCGGCAACCAAGCCGTCTTCATCTTCGCGCGGTAATAGCGCAAATAAATCGCGGTGCAAATCGCGAGCGCGTTTTAAAGCTAGGCTATCGGCAGTTTTGCGTTTAAGTATCG
>CANNKG010000199.1 GCA_947505105.1 Methylococcaceae bacterium
GATGAAGTCTATAAAACGGCTATCGGCGGCGGTGCAAAGATTGTGGATAAATTTAATGATACGGGTGAAGCATCAGACCCCGTACAACAAAATCGGGACAGCGCCGTTCAGCTGGTGTGTGAACAGAGCTCTATCTTAAATTAAGGTGTTTTTTGTCTGGACTTTGGGGTCCACTTTATAGCAACGTTGATTATTTTTACCTAAGGTATGAATCAAGAATAATTTAGCCACACTTTCACCTAAGACTTTCTCAAAAGCATTTTTAACCGCCGAACGACGTTCGGCAATCCATTGTGATTCTATGCCAGCCGCGTAGGGCGGATAAGCGATAGCGCCATCCGCCAATAATCGTTAAGGTGCTTTATGCACCCTACGCGAGCTTATTACAAGCA
Source organism: Methylococcaceae bacterium (assembly GCA_947505105.1). Taxonomy (GTDB): domain Bacteria; phylum Pseudomonadota; class Gammaproteobacteria; order Methylococcales; family Methylomonadaceae; genus SXIZ01. The sequence goes on from CANNKG010000199.1 coordinate 393, forward strand.
TTACGTGACTATTTAGGAGCGAGCATGAAATAAAGTGAATAACTGTGTGCACCTGGAGTGCTTTTTTTCGCCTAACACGCCTACTATTGGCAACTTGCCTAAGTTATTCCATGCCCATTCCTTAGGAAAATTTGATAAGTGACCTTATTTTTTCAAAACGCCCAGTCATAATGACATAACCTGTCGTCAGCCTAAGTTATTCTGTCTTTGAATTTATCAACGAATTCATTTATTCCGTTACCTCATCAAACAAAGTGATGTGATAAACGGTACAGATTAACAAATTTTTGAAACGAGAGTCGGTAATGAAAAAAATAGCGATACTTTATGCGATGTTTTTAGTGGGATGTGCTTCGGGTCTGAGTTCAATGCAACAACAGGAATTACAAGGCTACGAAACAAAAGGACTCGCTATTCAAGAAAAAAGCACATCAACAGCAACAGCACTTGGTTTTCTCCCGGGTGGCGGTTCGTTTTATACGCGAAATTATGGCTTAGGCGTGTTGAATCTACTCACATGGCCTTACTCCGTACTTTGGGATCCTGTCAGCGGCTATAATGGTGCTCAAGAAATTAACTACCATGCAACGGTAGCCAATGTCAACAAGTTAAAAGATGCAGAAATAGCAGAATTAGAAAGCCAATTAATGATGCAACGCATCGACAATAATCAATTTTTATTTAAAAAACACGAAATCGAAAGAAAATACTCGTCAGTTGGTAATGCAGTCAATAGCCAAATGTTTAATACTGATATACCGTCTTTAAAATACAATTCATTAGAAAAAGAAAAATCAGTTAATGTGAATCCATCACCGGTAACCAAATCCACTCAATCGACTGTACCCATTTATGAAAATAAACTTAATAATCCACCTATTCGCTCAGAAGGTGATTTAAGAGATTGCTTAACGCTCAAAACAAATGAAGAGGTCGTTAAATGTACTGAGCAGGGAAAATAGTTTTATTCACTATGATATTCTTTCCCTTAATTAATTTTAGAGGAATTTTTATCAAATTATTTAAAAAAACCTTATTAAGAGATATTTTATGACCACCTCTGTTCTTTCATCTGCACAAGCAGATTTTGAAGTCACCTTATTAAATGCAGACGCGGAGTCTGTTTCCAGCAGTGACTTTTACCTCTGGTTGCGTGAAAGTGGCTTACCCAGTGAAGTAGTCATTCGATTAAAAAACTTTGTAGATACAACGGCAATGATCGGAAATCGTCTAATTAGCATTGGTAAAATTATACTCATGAAAATTATAGAATTTGTAAGGGCACATCCCAATATGGTGATTGGAATTGCCGTTGGTGCCGCAATTGGTGCACTGGTCAGTATGATTCCTTTTTTGGGTATTTACTTGGCTCCAATTGTAACGGTAATTTCAACAAGTGTTGGTGCAATAGCCGGTCATCGACTAGACAAGCTTGAAAATGGACAAGTTGTAAATACAGAAGTAAATTTAGTTGCCATAACTCAAGATGTTATAGAAATAGCAAAAATGTTTTTTAAATTATTAATTGATATTTTCAATACCCTATTTGGCGAAAAGCTATTGCAAGGAGTATAAAAATGTCGGCCGTACCTAAAGTAACAAAAGAACAGCTATTAAAGATTATTGATGAGTTAGAGAAAAAACCATCCGACAGAATACGCATACTAGGCGATGCGGGAATAACCATCGTCGGGGCTGGATTAGGTGCGGCCGCCGCGGGAACATTGGCAGGTGCTGCTGGAGTGACCTCTATTTGGGGATTGACTACTGCCGCAAGTTGGATTGGAGTTACTGCCGTTTCTGCAACACCTGTCGGTTGGGTTATTGGCAGTGCAGCCGTGGCCGGTGCTGCTGCCTATGGCGTATCTCGATGGATACATGATGGCGGTCTATCAGAAGGTCGTAAATTAGAGCTATTACAACAATACAAAGAGCAAGCCCAAAATATCGAGGCCAAAGAAAGGGCTCAGAATATTACCGATAAAGATAAAACGAATTTTATTATTTCGTTACGAGAGTTAATTGATAAAAATATAATTGCGCCAGAAAAAGCAAGGCAGTTAATTGAGCATGTAGAGCAAGGGCGTATTCCTATTTCTCAAGCATATTTGATTATTCAAAACATCCTAGAAGAAAATCAGCCACCTGTTAATCTGAAAAAAACAGCTGAACTGCTAAAGTATATAAAAAAACCGCTTTCGGCTCGGCAGATTAAGGAAATAGATGAACTTGAACATGCTTACCAAGAAGGCTATATATCTGATGTAGATTTTGAAAGAAAAATTATGGAATTAGTTAATTAATAATTAGGAGATTAAATCATGGCTGAAGAAAATGACAACAAACATGAAAAAATAGCTAAGCGTGCCGAAGATATTTCAATGACAACCGGTATTGTTTCTGCGGCTGTGGGTATTGGAGCATCATTAGCCGCACCAACAGGCTTATCAGCGGTCGGTGTTGCCCTTGGTCTAACCAGTGCACCGTTGATTGTCACAGCGGCACCTATCATCGGGGCAGCAGCAACCGTAGCGGGAGTGGTTTCTGGCGGTGTCTATTTTTATTCTAAATGGAAAAATAGACATAGCTCAGAAGATACTGAAACGCTATTATTGGAAAATAGTTTATCAAGTAAGCAAATAAAGGAAATACAAATGCTTGAAGATGCTTATAACCAAGGCTTTTTGTCAGAAGAAGACTTTAATAAAAAAATAGAAAAAGTCACTCAAGGATAATTTATAGCCTGCTAGGGTGGACAGCGCTTTTCTGCCCACCCTACCTAACTGAAGTATTTTGTTAATCAAGAAATCTATTAAGTAATCAGAATTTTTTTGTGCAATATCATATTTATTTTCAATGAATTACGCTGTAAAATGTGCCAAAACATAAGCCTGATTACTTAAAATAGTTTCAATTAATTGGTTTTTCTAAAAACACAACGGCTTTATTGAGTAATGATGAATCCACTTTTGAAAATGATTAATTACGTTTTAATGTAAAAAAATAGATAAATGGCTAAATTAATCCCTTTTATATTTTTCACAGTTATGGTGTTTACTGTTTTATCCTCAGTAGGCAGCGGAAACTCTATTACTCAGAAAATCAAGAGTGGAGTTATTCGAACAATAGCAACCGCGTTGTCATTAATTGTTGTGTTATCGCTTATTAAATTCGGTGCAATTATTTGTTTTTGGTCACTATTGACGTGGTTGTTTTCTAGCAATATAGATAATTAGAAATATAGTAGAGCTGAATCAGTAAAATTATTACTGGATAAATACCCCTGATCTTCATTGATATTAGATTCCTTGCAATAACCATTCGACTACTATTTGAAAACATATGATTAAATTAGCTATCCCTCTATTGTTTATCGGTATTCTATTTTCTATTTTTAAAGATAGCAGAGATTTACTTTTCAAAACACTAGGCGAGATGATTGCGACGATAGTATCTGCTCTGTTAGGCATTATTTTTATTATTATCCCCCTAGTATTATTAAACAGCTTTAATGACAACTCAGTGGGTAGTGTAGCGATCGCTTACGTTTACATTGCAGGTATCCTCGTTACTCTAGCCATATTATCAAAATGCGAATTTTTTAACTCGAGAACCGACTCTGAGCAAGAAAATATTTCAAATCAACACTCAGACGGGAACGATATAGCTGTTCCCTCTATTAAAAATAAAAGTGGCATAATTATTGTCATTATTTCTGTTATCATTTATCTTGTCTCATTGTTTATAAAGAACGATAAAAAAAATTGAGTTACTAAAGTAAAAGAGTTAAAGCTGTTTTACTTAGTAAATTGAAAACCTGTAAGCAACCTATCAATAGCTTAAAAATATCATTATGAACCTTCCATCAAAATTTGTTATCAGCTTTTCGTTAATAATGTTACTTATCCAATCTGCTCACGCCGAAGAAAAGCGAATTTACCAAACCGATTCACTAGGCAATATACAATACCATAAGCCTTCGTATAACATTGAAAAAGAAGGGCGAATTATTGAAACTGATCCAATAGGTAACAAACAATACCACAAGCAGCAATATCAAATTAAAGGCGATAATATTTATCAAATTGATTCACTAGGAAATATTCAATATCACAAACCTAGCTTAATGATAAAATGACAATTCGCATTTATTCATAATGCACCCAATAGTTAATTTTTGAATTTACAGTGGTTTCAATTGATGTTAATTTATACTAAAACTCAGCTGCATGATTGAAATAACCTATTTCATCATTACAGGCAATAGTATTTAGTGCATTTTCAATTGGATTAAGATCAGGAGAATAAGGCGGGAGATAAAGAAAATTAATGTCATTTTTTAAGAAATTTTGACACTTTTTGCGCGATGCACCGGATGATTATCAAGTATTAGTGTTTGCCCATTTGTTAAAATAGGCAATACGAAGGTAAAATAGGTAATAAAGAATTCGGCGTTTAAAGAACCGGTACAGTTATATTGGGCTTTTGTGCCTTCTTCTGACAATATAGCGAAGCTCTTCAAACGTCAAGTCGACTTCTTAAAATAATAGGGACTTTAAATAGCTTTTCTCTTCTGGAGTAATAAAAGAGGATACTCAGAGAGACATTCTCGAGACTCTAAGCGACCTGTTTCTTTAAACAATTGATCAAGTAAATAGACCGTATTTGAACTCACACTAAAAATTCGCGCAGTTTCACGAACCGTATGGGTTAATCAATAATTGAATATTCTAATTCGTAAATCTTGAGAATAATGTCTCACTTTAATTTCCATGACTATTATAATCAACATCAATTGAAACCACTGTAAATTCCAAAATTAATCAGCCTGATTTTTTATTTGGTATTTTGTTCCTAGTTGTGATTCCGAGCCGATAATAAAGATGTCACTTAGCCTTTCTCAGACATATACGCCACCCAAAATTACATCTTGATTAGCACCGGTGACTTCCTTTAAGTTACCAGTCAATTTATTGTGAGTTTGTCGCGCTAGCCAAGCAAAAGCCATTGCTTCGACATGATCAGGATGAATGCCATATGCATGAGTAGATAGCACGGGGCAGTGCATTTTTTGACGAATGAGCGTCATTAAAAAATCGTTATGCGCTCCGCCACCACAAATCAGCAACTCTTTGCAGGCGGGTGCATACACTTGTACGGCTTGGCTGATACTCAATGCCGTTAACTCGCATAAGCTAGCCTGCACATCTTTGGGACGCCAATCTACTAGGCTGCCTTGCTGCTCTAACCATGCCAAAGAGAAATATTCTTTACCGGTACTTTTAGGCGCGGCCAGTTTAAAATAATCGTCCTGAATGAGTCGCTGTAGTAATTCAGGCTTTATCGTGCCGCCGCTTGCCCAGCGACCGTTTACATCATAATCACAGGGTTGGTGGCGCTGTATCCATTGATCCATTAAAGTGTTACCAGGGCCGGTATCAAAACCAATGATTGATGCCTTTGGCTCGGTGGATAACACGGTGATATTGGCAATGCCGCCAATATTGACAATGCAGCGTGAAATCTGTGGGTGACTAAAAACAGCACGATGGAACGCGGGAACTAGTGGTGCGCCTTGACCGTTTGCCGCCATATCGCGACGACGAAAATCCGCAATAGTGGTAATGCCGGTCACTTCGGCAATGATGTTTGGATCACCTATTTGCAGCGTGAAGGGCCAAGGATTATCGGGGGCATGGCAAACCGTTTGACCGTGGCTACCAATCGCACAAATAGCGCTTGACGGTAATTCGGTTTTGGCCAACAACGCCAAAACTGCCGCTGCAAACAAATGTCCTAAGCGGCTATCCAATGCACCGTAGTCTAGCAAAGTCAACGTTGTTTTAGGTTTACTCAGTTGTTGGATGACTGCTTTTAGCTCAGCGCTAAATGGCTGATAAATAAAATCGATCAAGCGAATATGACCATGACTAAAATCCACTAATGCCGCATCAATACCATCTAGGCTGGTGCCTGACATTAGTCCGATATAGTATTCAGACATGATAATTAGTTGCTACTGTGCTGATTTTTGGCAAATAATGTTTGCGCTTTAGCGGAATAAAGTTGCGCTAAAGCCGGCTGAGCCTGCACCTTAAAATGCCCCAACGAATGACCATTTAGGGTCATTAAATGGCGAGGGGCTTGTAATTCTGGGTTTGTATGTTCACCATCAACACGAAATTCATAGTGTAAATGCGGACCAGTTGCCAGACCTGTTTGTCCCACATAACCGATGATGTCACCTTGGTTCACCTCATCGCCTTCAAGTAAGTCTCTTTTAAATTCTGAAAGATGGGCATACAGTGTTTCGTAGCGTTCACCATGCTTAATAATAATGACTTGCCCATAGCCGCCACGACGACCTAAAAAAGCAATCTTACCGTCACCGGATGCTTTGACTGGCGTTCCAGTGCGTGCCGCATAATCCACCCCTTTGTGAGCGCGGATTCGATTGAGAATTGGATGGCGGCGGTTAGCATCAAAATGTGAACTGATGCGAGCATAATCTACTGGCGTGCTTAAAAAAGCCTTTCGCATAGCTTTTCCCTCAGGCGTGTAGTAGTTGCTGTTGCCGTCATTATCCGCATATCTTACGGCGGTCAGTGTACGACCTTGAGTCACAAATTCGGCGGCAATAATTTGTTGATTATCTAAAACATCTTGCTCATAAACGACGGTAAATTGATCACCACGATGCAGATTAGTTGCAAAATCAATATCCCAAGCAAAGATGCTGGTTAATTGATTCAGTAACTCTCCAGATAACCCTGCCTCTTCGCCAGCTGCCTCTAAAGTAGAGGTTATCATGCCATGCGCCGTTGCGTAATCTCCGGAGGAACTTTGAGAATTTTCTTGCAGATTAATATCACCATCGCCATTAGCTCTCGTGGTCAACAAGGAATGGATGCGCTGATTGTTTTCAGTAGCTTCTAAATCAAGCTGTATAAGTCGATTCGTAGAAGGAATATGAGGGATTTTTGTGGTAATACGAGCAGGTGTTAACTCCAGTGATTCAGACTCTGTTGCTAAGTCCAGCGTCGGCTCGGGCTGAAATCTGATCTTTGGACTTGCAAAATGTCGTTTAGCGTGAGCAATTTCAATATGTTTATGCTTGTGTTTGGATTTGTCGTGATCTGATTGCGGGTGATGCTTAGATACTAAGGTAACAGGAGCTTTTTTAGAAGACTTGTTGCTCGACGCAACAGACTTAGCATTCGATTTATTGGGTTTATCACGCGACTTCACGGGAATGACCGTGGTTTTTTTGCCGTGCTTACTGATAATTGCCGACGCAGATTTCTTTGCGCTTACTTGATGAGAAGCGGGTTTGGCATGGCTGCAAGTGGTCGCAATAGCTAAACCTACTCCCATTAACAAGGAGGTATATAAATTTATTTTCACAGGATAGATGACTTGTGGAATTTAAAAAAGAGGGAGTCTAGTTCGCTGAGATTCATTGTAAGTGTTTTTTTAGACCATTGCCAACCCGACAACATCGAATTAGCTTTATTACAACAGATTCCTTGAACCCTAATGCACTATCTCCCTAACCAAAAAAACCTAAGCTATCGAAATACCAAATGATTTTATTGGTTAATAGTATTTAACCCCTTATCCGAAATATCCTGATTTTGACCTATTTACAACTAAAAATTAGACAGCGACTGCCATTATTGAATCCCTCTGCCAATTATGAGTTAATGCAGTCGGCGCATTTTGTCCGCTGAATCAATACCGTTGTTCGGCACGATTACTGATTTGCATTACAGCGGTTTCAACGTCGGTTAGGGCTGGTGATGAATTGCCCCTACAGCTAGCAAAACGTTACTAACCTTAATCTGAAACCGCTGTAATAACAGCCGCGACATCAGAAGTTAAAGGCTTAAACAAAAGATTTTGAATAGTTCTTATCCAGTGTATGCTCACAACTAAAGTTGAGGGTGTCGGGGGCTTCGCCTTTGAGCATTCGTCGTGCCTCGGTAAACGAAGCCGCCGAACAACGGATAAAAGTCACGTCGGTGCTGACTAAGTTCCGCCAGCATCCAGGTGCTTTGGTAAATCACCCTGACTATACC
>CANNKG010000200.1 GCA_947505105.1 Methylococcaceae bacterium
AAGGATGTCGAGGAGGTGATGAAAAAACTTAACCATCGACCACGGAAAAGCCTTAACTATAAAACACCTCATTCAGTCTTTTTTGCAGAATCTTTGCCGAAGGCCGCATGACAACTAGGATTGCACTTCGGAGTTGAATCCGCCATTTAGGTTTCCTGGATCAGTTGCAATTAATTTTTATAATCGGATAAAGTCTTGAGTTTAATTTGATATACTTATCATGAGCGAGTAAGTCCTGTTATGCGCCTGTTGTGTTCCTTTCCATCGGTTGGCTAAGCTTCGGGAAATTAGCATAACGGGGTTCGCTCAATACACGTTTCCAATTCGATCATCGCCGCATATTGCCGATACCAACTTTCATCTTGCCGTTCATACTTTCGCAAAATACCCCAACAAGATAAATCCACCGCCTGTAAGCCATAGTTGTCTTTAGAAAGGTGATGTCTGATATAAAGTACACTATCAGAAGGAATATCCAGTTGTTCTGTCAAATAACGATCAAACACCTTTATATCGTATTTATTTTTTGATTTATCTACGACGAGATTGATCGCACACCCCCGTTCAAAAACAATTTGCCGCAATAAACACGCAGCCATCTGGTTATAGAATTGATGCGTATTGAAACAAGAAAAATCAATAGCTTGTTTATCAACAACCAAGGCATAAATTCCAAAGCCTTCCAACTCTTCTTGACATAACTGAGCTAAAAAGTAGGCCTTTATTCTTAACTCAGTTTTAGCGCCTTTTAGTTCCCCCTCTCGATGACCAAGCTTGTTTTTGATAGTTCGAGCAACGGCTTTGTGTAATTGCTTATCAGCAGCCGATTGACTGCAAACTAAGGCCGTAATAACAAAATAACGGGACGGATGCTTAGTTTCAAAATCAAAACCTAAATTTCCGGATTCATCGAGATATACAATCAACTCTTTAGCGCCTCAGTTTAAATCTAGGATATTAATTTAGCTTAGAATTTAAACTTGGTCAAATAATATGTTAAGAGTTAAATTTGTTTTTTAAAGAGAGTTGTGAATATAATAAATTTCCTTACTCTCGTAAGGATGAACCGAGTTACATTTGATTCTTGATAGAAAAAATTGAACATTTCCTACTCCCGTAGGCAACAAATAAGGGCGATAACTTCGCCCTTATTCAATAAATTCCAAATACCTCAACAAATCATTCAAACACCTTTATAGAACCCAAATTCTTTTGAATAACGGACTGACTGTCCTTCAAAATCAGCCCACCAACTTTCTGCATCCGTTTGCATAAGCACATACTTCACGCCATCTTTTTCAGGGCAACCAGTAAAAATACTGTTCCATGATCTAGGCACGCCGATACTATGCAAGCTGATCAACTCCCAATAGCGCGGGTCTTGCTGATCCAAGAGTTCAGATTCCAAAGTGAAAAAATACCCGTCTCGGAAAATAACCGGCACAACGGACAAATTCATTTCGCCGTCGCGCGTTAACAAGGCTGCCTGATCGGAGTCATCCGGTAATCCATTGACTTTAAATTTCGTGATGGTGCTCGCAATACTGTGCTTAACCTCTTCAACTTCGCCCAAATATTTTTCGTAGACGGCGGTCATTTCCGGTGTCTCATCCTCCCAAGGCTCCGATTGATAAACCCGCTCCAGCCAATCACGATAGGCTTTTGGAAAATGCACTTCAGAGTTTTGTGCAATCAACTGCTCAGTACGCCACAGTACTCGAAGATTTTGATACACATAAGCGCTATCACCGTATTTTTGTGCTTGCTCCGGCACGATCACCACACAGCAGGGTTGTGAAAAACCCAACGACCTAACACGTAGATGACGATGTAAACGCCCCAAACGTTGAAATAACAAGTCGACTGGACATAAGTGAGTGAACATGCAATCAAAATCTAAATCCAGACTTTGCTCGACTACTTGGGTAGCCACTAAAATTCGCCCTCCCTGCGCGCGCAAATGCTCATCCTTACCATACCAAGCTTTAACAGCTTCCTCATGCTGTTGACGGTCAATAAATCGATAGCGAGAATGAAATAAATCCACTGGAACATCGGTCTCTATGGTCAATTGTTCTGCAAGCAATTGAGCATCGGCGACCAAATTACAAATCACCGCAACTTTTGCCCCTTGTTGGGCCGCGGCAATGATTTTTTCCCGACATGCTCGATCAAATTGTAATTCCACTGTGCATAAAATATTTAGGCTAACATGCCTCGGCTCAGGAAGATGTTGCGGGTCGGCTATCGAAAATAGGTTGACTTTTCGCTCTGCGCTAATCTGGGTAATCAACGGATAGATATTCGTCGCGCAAATCTCGGCACGATTCCAACTTGCGGCGAGCGCTTCACGTTGCCGTTGCGGCAGAGTAGCCGACAACAATAATGCACTACCGCCTGCTAGGTATTGCTGTTTCAAGACCGCTTCGAGCAAGCCATACATATAACTGTCATAGGCATGAACTTCGTCAACAATTAGCACACTTTTCTGAATACCAAAACTACGTACAAATTTATGTTTTACCGGCAGCACCGACAACAACACCTGATCTATTGTACATACGCCGATCTGCCCTAAAAATGCTCGCTTCTTGCTCGCGGTTAACCAACGCACCGCCTGCTGTCCTGCTTCTTCGTGGCCTTGAACGGTTATTGTTCCTTTATTATGTGCCATAACGGCTTTTAAGCCACTTTTACCATGTGCCAAGACTACGTTCGCGCCCTCGACATAGAGATTTGCAGCCACTTTTTCGAGCCGATCCAACATCGCATTGGCAGTCGCCTGCGTGGGCAAGGCAAAGATGATACTTTCAGCAATACCTGTGTGTAATAATTTGGCAGCATACACCAGAGCTGCTTCGGTTTTCCCAGAACCGGTCGGCGCTTCAATCAAGGTCAGATTTTGCTGTAATGGTAAATCATCAATAAGCGTTTGCAGACCGTGCGCTTGATAAGGTTGTCCTGCATAATCGTAAAAAAGCGTTGCCAAGGTCTGATGAGCGGTCAATTCCGCGAAAATACCGAAGGCAATAAGCGCTTGCATAGCCTGTTTTTTTCTTTCCTTAAGATATTTGCCCAAATCTAACCCAGGCCGTGTCTCATAACTGAAATAATCGCTCGAACCGATCCAATCACAGACACTGCAAAATCCTGCCAACATTGGCGGCACCAATTCGGGGACGGTATTCAAATCGACGTCGTAAAGTTGTTGAAGTGCTTGCAACCACGCTATTCGCGCTTGTCGATCCCGTTTGAAACAATTTTGATCAAAATGACTCGTCGGAGCCTCATACTCATCGGCATCTTCAGGAATAACACCATGATGACCGGCAACCTGTTGTATCCAAGAAATTGCCGCGTCTTGACTCAGAAAACTAATCCCGTACAGATCAGCCTCCTGAACAAAACAGCCATATCCACAAGGACCATGATAGTAATGCTCTATGATGTAACGTTTAATGTCCGGCTGTAACCGAGAAAGCACATCTGGCGCCTTACATTGAAAACGAATATCGAACTTGCCGAAATCATGCAAAGCGATAAAAAACATAATCCAAGCTTTCGCCTGCCGTTCGTCAACCAATTGCATCGTTCGAGCAAACTGTTCCCTCAAACTTTTACTCTCCTCCCACCAAACCTCTGCCACCGCCGCTACATCCAAACAATGATAAGGCAGCAAATGATAACTGGGCTCACCCTCCTCACTAGACTTCGCCTTGCCCCAATAATGAAAATAGCTTGCTTCAGACATTTCCCATCTCCTCGTGCATTAATCCGACACCAACACAACTACCAATCAAAATCAGTCGATTAAAGCTTAGTTGAAAACCGTGGAAAAAAAATGGCAGCCTCCTAAAAAGAGGCTGCCATCATGATTTATCTACCTAGAATAAGCGCTCGATAGCGTGCGGGGAATTATTCTACCCAGAATTCCCGCATCATACCCATATCTTCATGTTCGAGGTTGTGGCAATGATAGAGAAACGGGCCTTTAAAATCCTGGAACGGCTTGATGATGCGGACTTTTTCGCCGGGCATCACTAATACCGTATCTTTCCAGCCGCTGTTGACGAAGCCTTTACTGACGGTCGCGTAGTTTTCCTGTTCTTCTTTGGCAACTTCGCGGCTTAAGACTTGGTAGAATTGACCGTGTAAGTGAATCGGGTGCGCCATCGACATCATCATGCCCATGCCTCCCATGCCGCCGCCCATACCACCCATACCGCCCATACCGCCTTCGGATTTTTCCGAGCCCTGCATCATGCCCATTCCCATACCACCGCCGCCATGTTGCATGCCGCCACCAGCGGAATCTTTAGCTTTATCGCCACCGCCATGCTGCATCATCCCCATACCCATGCCCATGCCGCCACCCATTCCGCCGCCCATTCCGCCACCCATGCCATGACCCATACCACCGCCCATGCCGGACATTTCGCCGCCTTTGGAGCCTTCTGCACCGTGTTCGGCTTTGGCTTTTTTGGCTTCGCCGCCATGTCCACCGCTACCACCGTGCGCGTGGAAAATTTCGAGCAATTGAATGGTATTGAGTTTGACCTTTTCAAAGCCTAGCGGATCGTTGTAGGCATAAGGGCGCCCGTTCAAGAGCATCGCCATCGGGCCTTCGGAAATGCCAATCGGAATCGGACTCTCTTGATTCGCAGTGTCTTGGAGTTGGTAACGATTGATTTTGGAAAGCTGGGTCGGCAATTTCGGACTGTCGCTGACTTTTTTAGTCACTTTAATAGTTAGAATCGGATAATTGCTGCCGACCGGAATCGGATTGGCATGCATGCCACCCATCATCCCGCCGCCCATTCCACCCATGCCGCCGCCGCGCATCATGCGTTCAGCCATTTTAGGCAGCACACCGGAGAACTCGATACTGCGTAGAACCAATTCTGTGCCCTCTTTGCGACCGCTAAAGTCGGCCCAAATATCAAGCCGTTCACCGGGGGCCAGCATCAAATAAGGTTTGGTTTCGGGCTTTTCAAGCAAACCGCCGTCGGTACCGATGACCACCATTGGACTGCCATCGTCCCAGGCCAGTTTGTAGATACGCGCGGTCGAGCCATTCATCACTCTGAGTCGGTAGGCTCGACTCGCCACATCGAGTTTAACGTTCGGCAATCCGTTCACTAGGATATGATCGCCATAGAAACCCATCATGCGGTCATGCATCATATGCGCGTAGACCAGCTGATTATTTTCGGTAAAGCGTTTGTCTTGAATGACTAGTGGAATTTCAAATTCGCCGGAAGGCAGTTCCAACGCCGCCTCTTCTTGATCATGCACAAACAATGCACCGGCCATGCCATGATAAACTTGTTTAGCGGTCGCTTCGTGCGGATGCGGGTGGTAGATGTTCATGCCCGCGCGATTTAATACTTCAAATTCATAGACATATTTGACGCCGGGGTCGATCGCATAACGCGGATGTCCGTCCATTTCGACCGGTACATGCAAGCCGTGCCAGTGAGTTATGGTCGGTTCGGCTAAATGATTATGTAAACGGATGCGTACTCGTTGACCTTTTTGGAGTCGAATTAACGGACCTAAAAACGAGCCCGGAATTTCGGTCACCGTGCCTTTCGGGCCTTTGACCAGATTCGCGCTATATTGCATGACGTTGGTTTTGGCGCCGGGGAGAATTTGCACAGCGCTGTTACGACAATGCAGATCGATTTCGACATCCGGATTGAAATTTGGATTGGCGATATTGGGTTTCATTTTCGGCATCTCGCTCATACCACGCGCGCCTTCCATCGCGCGCAGCAGACCTGGCATGCCGGCAAAAGCGGCTAAGCCTAAAGCCGATTGAGAAATAAAACGACGACGGGATGGTTTGAACATTGACATAAAGAACTCCTTAGACCAAACGTTTTGTAGTTATAGTAGTGATTGCGCTTGCGTTGAAGTAACGTAGGAATTTCCAGTCTATATTACTAAGTGATAATATTCAAACGATATTGCTTGATGAGTATTATTGAATTTTGATCTGAAGGAAAATGTGCATGGTTGACACGTGTGAGGGGGAGTTAATGACAATCGAGGCGGGTTATCACGCTTCGATTGTCAGAATTACTTGCGTTATATATTCAATGATTATTTGGTTTTTTTACCAAAGATATTTTTAAACTTACTTGAAATCTCTTCGACTTCATCCGCAAAAGATTTATAGATTTGTTCATTTTCAACGGTTTCAGCTTCATCATTCTCTCGGCGATACACGCTGGCCTCTGGTTGAGGTTCAATATCAGCACTTTCAACGGGGGCTTTTTTCTTGCCAAACATTCCTTTTAATCCTGAAAGTGTCGGCTTGGCAGGTTCTGCTTCAGGTTCAGATTGAAGACGCTCCTGGGCGTAACGGTCGTCATGGGTCGATTCGCTTGCCTCTTCTACCGGCGCATTTTTCTTACCGCCAAAGACGCCCTTCAAGCCACTAAACGTCGATGATTTTTGCACAGGCTGCTCAGCTTCAGTTGCTTCGGCCTGGAGTCGTTCACGTTGATAGCGATCATCGTGCGTTGCTTCGTCATGATCAACCACATCCGCACTCTTTTTGCTCCCAAATACGCCTTTTAAACTAAAGGCCGAAGCTTTTGGAGCAGATTCGGCTTCAGAGCTTTCAGTGGCTTCTGCCTCACGTCGCGCGCGTTCAAAACGATCATCATGAGTTGAGGTGTCCTTTTCTGCAGGTGCAGTCTTTTTGCTACCGAAAAAGCTTTTCAGTTTTGAGACCGGAGCGGCAGGTTTTTCTTCCCAATCTGCGGGTTCTATTTCAACAGCGACCACTTGAATCGGTGCCGGGGCTGGCTCAATAACAGGTTCCGGACTTGCCTCGACATTCGCAGTCGGCGCAAGCTCTTCATCACTAAAATGAGTTGCTTCTTGACTGACAGCATGGGATTCAGAACGTCCGAACGGCTTTTTGAAAGCGCCGAAAAATTTCGAGCCGGATTTTTTGGGCGTTTCATCAGGCTCAGCGCTATCAGCTATTGCTTCCGAAATGATTGCCGAAGCTTCATTTTCCAGCGGCTCAACCTGCACAGGAACTGATTCTTCGACTACGATTGACTGTTCTACAATGGGTTCATCTACAATCACCTGAGCCGGTTCTTGATATTGCAACGGAGCAGCCGCTAGGATCGGCTGACTTGCAACAACACGTTGTTCAGATTGAATACGCTCGATTTTTTGGGTGAGTTCTTCAATTAATTGCTGATCGCTATTGAGTTTGAGCGCTTGCTCTTGCGACGTTGTTTTGATTTCTGCAAAATCCTGTTGCAATTCAGCCAATTCCTTATTCTGGATAGCGCTTACTTCTTTTAAAGCCGCTAGGGTAATTTCCTGCTCAGCCAATTGCGTTTCTTTAAGTTGATTTTGCTGCTTTAATTCATAATTTTGTTGTTCATAGCTTTTGATTCGTTGCTGTAATTCGCTTTGAACCGTATGGTAATTTTGCCAAGTCGTTTCAAGTGAGTCTTCCGCTTTGATCGACACCGGGTTACTTTGATAGTAGGTCGTTTGCAAATCTTGAATAGTTTGAACAATCGCCGCCTTCACGCGGGAATTTTGATCTACTTGAATTTGTAAAGTTTGTTGATGTTTTTGGAGCTGCTCAATTTGACTATTTCGACTGCTGAGCTCAGCTTCAGTCTGATGAAACTGTTCAGTCATTGCGGCCAAATCGGTTTCCAACGCCACGCGTTGTTGTTCTTTGGCGCCCAGTTCTTTATTAAACTCAGCTTTCAACTTGCTAACTCGAAAACCAAACGAGATTTTCAATAATAACCAAACGAGCAAGGCCACAACTGCGGCACTAATGATGACACCATTGAGGGGATTTTGATGAATGTACTCATGCGCCTTATCAAGTAGCATGTTCAGAGAATTCAGGTCGATCTGCATAAGCGGTTCCTAATCAAAATTAAGGTTATTGACGTAAAAATTTCTCGGCTTAAGTGATAACCAACCTTGATTCAACCACCTTGACGAGCACCAGAATAAATCCGTTTAATTATCCATAGTGAAGCGACATTTATTTCCCTCAAGAAGCACTATTGGCTTCGCTATTATATTCTTATTCCCGGTTAATCCGCGTGAACGAATAACAGTGGGTCATTTCACACATTATCCGTTGACCGGTCAAGCATAAAAGAACCCACTCGTAAACACAAGGCGGATTCAACTCCGAAGTGCAATCGCCAATAATAGGATATTAAGGAAGGCTAACTGATATAGTGCCAAGCTTTTTTCTATCCGACTAAAGACGAGAATGAACTTGAAAGACTACCATCAGTTAACCCAAGCACTAAGATACCA
>CANNKG010000201.1 GCA_947505105.1 Methylococcaceae bacterium
TCGCAGCATCTTTAATCGTAGTGATGTGTTTTTTTGATAAGCTGATCATTTCGGTTTTGATAGGTAAAATTATCCCCGTAGGATACATCAGTTATAGTGACGCTCTGATGAAAATTAGAGGGGGATATTTTTTGCGAGTTACCTTATTACCGCACAGACCCCTGATGACAATCTTTGTAAGCTGATAAGCTACTAGCGTCACTAGCTTTCGTTAGTAAACTCACTATCCAGTTACCCCTTAGATGAGGCTGAAAACCATGAACATCCATTGCCTGTTTTCCCCCGACCGACGAATTTATCCGCTAGTATTTGCTTGGCTGGTCATTGCCTGCTTGTTAATATCGCACCCGGCATGGGCCACTGAGAGCAAGCTCAGCAGTCTAGTGATACAAAATCTTAGTCCGGTGTTTAACCCGGACCTTAAACAATACACTATTCCTAAAACTTCGAATTGTTCGGTTCCGGTAACTGCGACCTTAACCGATACCAGTTTACGCCTGTATATCGCCAGTACCGAGACTGCCAGTGGCGCTACCCGAAATGCTTGGGTATGCGACGGAAAAACCAAAATTGATATTATCGTCTATAAAAACTGGACGGAAGTGGATCACTATATCATCACGCCGCTCGCACAACAGCCTGAACCACCACCATTACCTGCGGTCAGTGGCAAACTTAGTCAATTGGTAGTGGCAGGCTTAAATCCGGCGTTTAATCCGGAAGTAACGCAATATACTATCCCCACACCCAGTAATTGCTCGGTAGCGGTCACCGCCAGCGTTGAGAATCCCAGCCATCCGAATCTAAAACTCTATGTCGCGAGTAACCCGACCAGCAACGGCAAAACGGTCAATGCGTGGCTGTGCAATGGCAAAACCAAGGTAGATATCATCATTTACGATGTTTGGAACGAAGTAGGGCATTACACGATTACGCCGATGGGCGAGTCGGTAATGGCGCCGCCAACCGTTACTGAGCCGCCGAAACTGCCAACGCCGGTCGTCGAAGCCATCCCTGTTCCAGAACCTGGTCCTGAATTACCCTCACTACCTGCCATCGGTAGCGCTGATCGCCTGAGCGCTGTGCGTTTTCTGGAACAAGCCAGTTTTGGCCCAAGTCCTAGTGAAATTGCTGCCGTGCAAGCGGTCGGTTTACCCTACTGGATGGCACAGCAGGCTAATCTACCCGCAAGTGATGTTAGTGACAACATGGATACCAGTCAAATCATCAGCCGGGTATTTTTGAATATGTACCAAGGCAATGATCAACTACGCCAACGCATGATGTTTGCGTTAAGTCAGATCGTCGTGGTGTCTTCCAACAAAAACATTAATGGCGAGGAATTGGTGCCCTGGGTGAGATTATTATCCAAGCATGCCTTTGGTAATTATCGTTCCTTCCTGCGTGAGGTCAGCTTAAGCCCCACCATGGGTAAATATCTGGATTTGGCGAACAGCATGAAAGCCACTGCCAATAGTTCGCCGAATGAAAACTACGCCCGAGAGCTGTTGCAGTTGTTTACCATCGGCTTAACTCAACTCAATCAGGATGGCAGTACTATACTCGATGCGCAAGGGCAGGCGATACCGACTTATGATCAAACTACCGTGCGTGAAGTGGCCAGAGCCTTGACTGGCTGGACTTACCCGACTCGTCCCGGTGTAGCAACCGGGGTGACTAATTGGGAATATTTTGTCGGTTTACTGGAACCTCGCCCTCAAAATCACGATAACGGCGCTAAAACTTTATTAAATGGCGTGGTCGTGCCGGCAGGTCAAACCTTGAGCCAAGATTTGGACGCCGTTTTGGATAATATCTTCCAGCATCCGAATCTGCCGCCGTTTATTGCGACGCGGTTAATTCGTTCATTGGTGACCAGTAATCCGAGCCCTGCCTATATCAAACGCGTGGCCGACGTGTTTGCTGATAATGGTCAAGGGGTGCGAGGGGATTTATGGGCAGTATTGAAGGCAATTCTGACTGATGGTGAAGCTGTTGGTGAACCTGACTCGCACCAAGGCCATCTAAAAGATCCGATTTTACATGTCACCCAGTTGGGTAGAGCCCTGGGCGCCAGCATTGCCGATCCGAATATGTTTATGTATATTTTGCGACATTTGGGTCAACAAGTGTTGTCACCGACCACGGTGTTCAGTTTTTATTCGCCGTTGACTCGATTGCCTCACTCTCCCGGCTTATATGGACCGGAATTTCAAATCTATGCTCCAGCACTTGCGATAGAACGCGCAAATTTCATTTTTCAATTACTGAGCGGGCAATTAGGAGCTTCATTTAGCCTTAATCTAAACGCGTTTACCGCTTTGGCAGGCGATCCAGTCGCTCTGGTGGAACAGGTTAATCAGTCCTTGATGCAAGGCCGGATGTCCAATGAGTTGCGGCAAATTATTACCAGCGCGACTCAAGCAACGCCGGATAATGCTAGTCGAGTGATCGGCGCGCTTTATCTTGCGGCGATTTCGAGCGAATACAGCGTCCAACGTTAATTTAATTCCAGTTGCGAGAACGATCATGAAATCAATACACAACCCTCAACGGCGCAATTTTTTAAAATTAAGCGCTGGATTAACTTGTCTAAGTCTCAGCGGAATCGGCTTAAGCCTGCTTCCGCGTCTGGTAAGCGCTGCTAGCGTCACTGACTACAAAGCACTGGTCTGCGTTTATTTAAATGGCGGGCACGACGGCAATAATATGATTGTGCCGTTAGAAGCTTCGCGTTATGCCGCATACCAAGCAATCCGCGGCAATTTGGCATTAGGCGCGAATAAATTGCTGGCACCAATTGCCGATGCCCAAGGTGAATTTTACGCGCTGCATTATGGCTTAACTGAAATGAATCCCTTATTTAACAGTGGTCGTTTAGCTGTCGTCTTAAACACCGGCATGTTAGATCGGCCCCTGACTAAACCACAATTTCTGCAAGGGCAGAATGTGCCGAGCAATCTGTTCTCGCATTCGGACCAGACCGTGCAGCAACACACCGGCCAACCGACTGCCAATGGCATTGGTTGGGGCGGTCGCTTACTTGATGGCTTAGGGGGAGCGAGTGACAGTCTGGCGGCGATTTCAGTGTCGTCGCCGACCTTGCTGTTACAAGGTAATACTGTCAGCGGAAATGTCGTCACGCCTGGAACTCAACTGAGTTTGGCTGGAATGAATCTGTGGCCGCAATCTGCAGCGACCGCTCGTCGGCAAGCTGTTGATCAAATGTTACTGTTAAATAACACTAATCCTGTGCAACAGGCGGCCAATCAAGCCATGGCCGATGGTTTGAAACTGGCGGACGCGCTAAAATCCGACAGCCAGTTAACGGCTCTTGCCACCGTATTCCCCGGAACCTCGATCGGTAATCAACTGAAAGAAATTATGCGCTTGATCCGACTGCGTTCACAACAAGGTCCAGGGCGACAAGTCTTTTTCTGCTCATTGGATGGTTTCGATACCCACAGCAGTCAAGATTGGCAACAGTGGGATTTACTCAGCAAACTATCCAAAGCCCTGGCGGCATTTTATAACGCTACCCAGGAAGCGGGCTTGGCGCAACAGGTGACTACCTTTACCCAGTCCGAGTTTGGACGTACTTTGCAATCGAATGGGTCGGGCAGTGATCATGCCTGGGGCAATCATCAATTGATCTTGGGTGGAGCTGTTCAAGGAGGTATTTATGGGCAAATGCCCGAATTTACCCTCAATGGTCCCGATGATGCCAATGGGCGAGGGGTTTGGATTCCCAAAATCGCTACAGCGCAATTCGGTGCGACCTTAGGTCGCTGGTTCGGTGCTTCAGACGCGGAGTTGGCGCAGGCATTTCCTAATTTGGGACAATTTGCCAGCACTAATGTGGGCTTTATGGGCTAGGGCGCAAAGACCAAAATAGACCACAGATCTTGCAGAGGGGGAAGAGATATAAAAGTCATCAGAGGCGGAGACGCCTCTGATGATTAATTTCGAATTGAAAACTTAAAAACTGAGCCAGCCTGAGCCGAAGGAGGTCGCGAAAACCAAGCTGACGATGGTCATTAATTTGATCAGAATATTTAATGATGGACCGCTGGTATCTTTGAACGGGTCACCGACGGTATCACCAACTACGGCTGCCTTATGGGCATCGGAGCCCTTGCCACCGTATTCTCCGGTTTCAATCCATTTTTTAGCATTGTCCCAGGCGCCGCCCGCATTGGCCATCATGACCGCCAACAAAAAGCCGGAAGACATGGTGCCGACCAATAGTCCGGCCAGTGCTTCTTTACCTAGCACATGGCCGACTACGATAGGCACAACTACCGCCAAAGAACCCGGTAAAATCATTTCGCGCAACGCACTTTCGGTGCTGATACCGACACAGGTTTTATAATCGGGTTCGGCAGTGCCTTCCATTAAACCTGGAATAACGTTGAATTGCCGACGAACTTCCAAGACGATTTCATGCGCTGCTTTTCCGACCGCCATCATGGTGAGGGCAGAAAATAAATAAGGCATCATCGCGCCGATCAGAATTCCCGGCAGCATGGTCGGGCCCAGCATGTCGAGACTCGTAATTTTGGCGGCGGTCACATAAGCTGCCAATAAGGCTAATGCGGTTAATACTGCTGAACCAATCGCAAAACCTTTACCGGTTGCAGCCGTGGTATTGCCTAAGCTATCCAGCGCATCGGTACGATTACGCACTTCGTGTGGTAAACCACTCATTTCGGCGATACCGCCCGCGTTATCTGCGACCGGGCCATAGGCGTCGGTTGCCAGGGTCACGCCCAATGTGCTTAACATACCGACACCGGCAAGTGCTACGGCATAAAGACCTGCGGCGATAGTGCCATCTGCTTTAAAGCCAAGCCAAATGCTGAATAAAATAGCAAATGCTGTGATTAAGACTGGAAATACCGTACTCATCATGCCGACCGCTAATCCTTGAATAATCGTAGTAGCGGCGCCGGTTTCCGTGGCTTTGCCAATCGCTTGAGTAGGTTTTTCGGTATAAGAGGTGAAATATTCGGTCGCGTAGGCAATTGCATTACCTGCAATCAAACCGACCAAAATGACTAACCAATAATTGAAATGTACGCCCGACAGTAACACCGCAAATAATGACAAGCCTAAAATTAATACTGAGGCTCCCCACACTGAACGACGAAGGGCAAGTAGGAGATCTTCCAGAGAGGCTTTTTCATCGATTTTAGCGACATATTTACTTAAGAAATGATGCGCACGAATCAATAGCCCATTGGAATTAAACGTCTCCGCTTGAGTGACCTCCTGTTCTTCACCAATCACCATATAAATACCGAATAAGCTGGCAACGACACCGACTGCTGCGACTAAAAAGGGCAGACCGACAAAGGCCACGGAATCATTACCCAGTGCCGCGCCTAAGGTAGCTGCGGCAATAATGGAACCACTGTAACTTTCGAACAAATCTGCGCCCATACCGGCAACGTCGCCGACATTGTCACCGACATTGTCAGCAATAACGGCAGGATTTCGCGGATCGTCTTCGGGGATGCCTTTTTCAACTTTCCCGACTAAATCCGCCCCGACATCGGCAGCCTTAGTGTAAATACCGCCACCCACTCTGGCAAACAGTGCAATACTGCTCGCGCCAAAGCCGAAGCCGGTAATATAAGTGAGCTGATTAGGGTCGCCATTGAAAATTAAAAACAAAACCGTCATACCGATTAAGCTGAAACTGACCACCGACATGCCCATGATCGCGCCACTGCCAAAGGCAACGCGTAATCCTTGATGAAGCCCGCGACTCGCAGCTGCCGCAGTTCGGACATTGGCACGCACTGCGACGTACATTCCCAGATAGCCGGCTCCTGCCGATGCGCAAGCACCGACGACAAAACAGACCGCGGTTTGTACTTGTAAATACATGGCAATAATTGTGGCAACAATGGCCACAAAGATACCGATAATGCGGTACTCCCGCTGCAAAAATGCCGAGGCGCCTTCTTGAATGGCGAGAGCGATTTTGCGCATCAACTCATTGCCTGGATCTTCAGCAAGTACTCGTCGTGTTTGCCAAAGCACGAAAGCAATACCTACTAGGCTCATTAGAAGGGCGATAACTACCGATGCCGATGTTTGTAACAACATAATTGCTCCTTAGATTGGTTTTTTCAGGTTTTTCTTTTTTATTGTATAGCGGGAGTGAAAATTTAGCTAAAAATAACTTAAGGCGATTTTGCCGACTGTCTGCTCCTCCTTGAAGGAGAGCAAAAAGAAAGTCACTTTATTTGCATTAACAAGGGGATGTGTTTGCGTAAGACCGATGTTTGCATTATATGCAAACATCGGTTTGTACAATCAAGGTAAGAATTAATACTTTTGCGTCCAGCGAGGTAGCCACATTTGCGCGAGACAGGTGCCGATCATTATGGTCGAGGCCAAGCTATAGCCAAAACCACCGATCATCGTAAACCAAGCCCAGATTGGCCAAAATTTGGTTAACCACCACGATGCGATATCGAGTACCAAAAAAGCAAACGGGGTCGAAATCAAGATGAGTTTCCAGAATTGATCGAATTCGGCCATGCCGAAAATCCAGCCGACAAACAGGAAGATAAAGCCGATCCCGAATAAATGGATATGTGAAACCCGTGTCAGCGTTGAAATACTGGCGCCATGATCGATCTCGGCCAGACTTTTCGCAACCTCTTGTTTGGTAACTTCCGGTAGACCTGATTCAGCATTATGACAAGAGGCACAGTATTTTTCCAATAACGGTCCTATTTTATTCCATTGTTCCATGGGAGCGTCGTCTCGTACCCACTGAATCAGCGTAAAATTAACATCTTCGGGAGCTTTGGACTTCATTTTACCAGTCAGTGCAGATTCCAATTTGGAACCGGTTCGATTGCCGTAATAGCTATAGACGATGTCATTCATCGATAGCCCGGCTTTACCGTCGGCCATGCCGTGTGTCAGCATGATCTGCGCACCGGCCATCATTAAACCAGTGCCAATGACCAACAAGAAGCCGGTAAACAAAACCCGGTAAGTTAAGGAAAGTTTTCCTAATGTCGTACCTTCTTTGATTTCAACCATAAGTTTTCTCCTAATAAAGTATAAATGTAAGACAGGCCAAAGACATGGGTCGAGTAAACCGGTGTTTTTTCATAAGTCTGCATCATGCTGGCAGGCGTGCCTGAAGGTTGCATTCCGGCATATCCGCAGCTGGGATGTAATAAAACGGACCATCTGCTGCAGTTCCTTTAGGACTTTGGACATATTGACCGCCCTTTACTCCAATCAGAGTTCTGGCAAAGCTATAGAGGAAGTCACCATTTAAATCCAGTTTACCACCGAATAGGCCTTTACGTTTGATACCTAAACCGACCGTATCGACATTGTCGTTCATATTGGTAAACCAATTGCGACATGGGTCAACGCGGGCGTTATTGTTGACGGCGAGGACATTGTTGAAACAACCGCCGGAAACCGAACCGGGCGTTGCAGTTCCGGTATTGGTATTATTCGCGTAAGGCATCCCGGCAGTTTTAGTAAAAAATATCCTGATAGGAGTAAAACACTTGAATGTTGGTATTTTCATCCAGGGAATAGCCGGTATCGAAATTGATCCCCCAATTGCGGGTCGATTTTAAGCCATAAATCGAATCCGGATAACTGTCATAACGAAAATCGCCACCCAAACCTAACGATACTTTACTGGTCAACTGGTCAACTGGTCAACTGGTCAACTGGTAATCGAAGTACGAGGTCACTTTTTGACGTTCACGCGTGGTGGTGTTAAAGCGTCCCAGGCCATTAATATCCATTGAATTATTTGCCGGATTGCCGACTGTGGCCGGATTGTTGTTGGGAAATACACTGATTTAACCCTGCGTTAGCTGCGGCATTTGGTAGAGCTGGGCCCCAAGCGGGCAAACCCGTTGCATCAATGCGGTTATAAAGCCCTGCATTACTCTGAGGGTAAGATACCCAAAACGCATTGTCCTGATTGTAGCTATTGGCATCGCGAATCAGATTAAATTTTTCCCCAAGTGGTTTTGAATGAGCGTTCTAATTTTTTCAATAAACTGATCCAGTAAACCAATCAATTCAAGGTAGTCTTCCTGATGATTGGTTTTGATCGCGATTTCTAATAGATAACACAATTCTCCTATAGACTTTCATAAATTAAATTTCCGAAAATACGAAAATTCCCTCTTTTGTCGGTATGCTTGACGCCATAAGAAAATACCGCCAAAGGAATGCTTGAATGATAGCGCTCACCTTCTCCAAACTGATTTTAGAAAAACTGAAAGAA
>CANNKG010000202.1 GCA_947505105.1 Methylococcaceae bacterium
CATGATTTTAAACAATAGCTGTAGTTGAACGAGGATAGTTTTTAGCATCTATTATCAGTTAAATACAGCACTATTTTTAAAACTAGCCGAAGTCATAAATTCGGGGAATTAAAATATGACTAAAATTGCCGTATTTCGACAGCCTAGTGCGGAGGGCATTAGTAAAGTCGTAATTCTTAATTTGTTTACCCAATAAAATCAAATCTTCGGCAGCTATTTGGTATAAATAACTCTGTAAACTAAAAACCTTACGTGCTGCAAAATTATTTTCATTGTCTTTCCATTGGTATTCCAATACCGGAATCCTAGACTTCCAAATTAATTTGAACAGCGTCTTCGGTTTGATTATGCAAATAAACCGAAAGAACCACTCCACCTTTTTCAGTAAATTTGAACGTATTCAATGCCAAGGTTTCCAGGGCCTGAAGCAATAAATCAATATCACCTAACAACAAGGACACCACAGAGTCGACAAACGTACTTACCGACAGCCCTTGCTCATAAGCTATTTTATAGCGTTAGCTAGGATGCCACTAATAAAGGCTGTCGGCATTCAGCTTTAGATTCGGAAATTTTATATAGAGCTGCTGTAAGGCTTCCAATGCCGACGCTAAACGATAGTCATCTATGCACCTATCAACATCCACAATGTTTTCAGCGCCAACGATGGAAGACACCAAAGGCATCACTTCTCGCCAAACTTCAGCGGATTTAAAATTGTCACTGACGAGTAATGCTTCAAGCTGAATCAAGCGCTCAGCAAGTTTAAATACATCAACCGCCACTTCGGGCTTGGACAGTACTGATTTGGCGGTGATAATACTGTTAATTTCTTCGGCCGAATACGCCAGCATTTGACTAAGTCGATCAAGCAGCGCGTCAATCATAGAGGGACTGTCAAATTTTTTAATCGCCAGTTCAAGATGTAACGCATGCTCACGGACATACTCAATACTTAAGGTCGCGGCTACACCTTTCAAAGAATGCGCTAAACGTTGCGCGGTCGAAAAATCGTTATTGGCGAGTGCGCGCTCGATTTTTAATGCGTCATCAATATGCAATTCCAAAAACCGCTTTAACATCCGATAATAGCTTTCTTGCTTCCCACCAAAATGTTGCATCCCTTTGTCAACATCGATTTGAAGTCTTTCTGCTGCGTCAGAGAAAAAATCAAATACGTCTTCATCCTTCAATGGATTAGGCTGAAATGCATCCACCGCAGTATCAGGAATCCAAATCGACAACACGGCGTACAAAGAATCGGGATCGACGGGTTTCGAAACAAAATCATTCATACCGGCATTCAGACAGTTTTGCCGGTCGTCCTCAAATGCATTCGCGGTCATCGCGATAATCGGCAAATTCTGACCTTCAGGCAGTTTTCGAATCCGGCGTGTCGCTTCAAGCCCATCCATCACCGGCATTTGCATGTCCATCAAAATCAGATCGTATCGGTTAATAGCTAACTTATCCAAAGCTTCCTGACCATGATTGGCGACCTCAACACTCAAACCGGTTGATTCCAAGAGTTGCTGCGCCACTTCCTGATTGATCTGATTATCTTCAACCAACATTACATGGGCGTCACGGCGGAAATTCAACGGTTTCGTTGGTAAAGGAAACTGCTCGGGGTTTTTATTCAGTTTAAGTTTCACGCTAAACCAGAACAGACTTCCTTTGCCGAGCGTACTACTGACTCCGACTTCTCCATCCATCATTTTCGTTAAATGACGACTAATGGCAAGGCCCAAACCGGTTCCGCCATATTTTCGAGTTGTGGAACTATACGCTTGAACGAAAGCATCAAACACATGCTGCTGTTGATCATAGGTCATGCCGATTCCGGTGTCTTCGACATCGAATCGAATGATCACGTCTTCTTCTCTCATTGCCTGCAACCGACTTCTGATGATGATCTGACCGGTTTCAGTAAATTTGAGAGCATTGCCCAAATAATTAATCAGAATCTGACCAATTCTCAACGAATCGCCCAATAAAGCTAAGCCCGTCAGCGCCGGATCTGTATCGATGATAATTTCGAGATTTTTGTCCTGAGCACGTTCGACCATCATACTAAAGACATGATCCAAAGTCGCAGGGACATTCAGCGGCGCCTCGTCCAGGACCAGATGTTCAGCTTCGATTTTGGATAAATCGAGAATGTCATTAATAATCGCCAGCAGATGTTTACCGGATGCGGCAATTTTTTGCAATTTGTCGATTTGACTCGGATGAGCGATCTCTCTGAGCAACAAATAAGTCATGCCTAAAATCGCGTTCATCGGCGTGCGAATTTCATGACTCATGTTGGCGAGGAATGTCCCTTTCGAACGACTCGCTGCTTCCGCTAGCTCTTTCGCCTCACGTAATTCGATTTCTAATTGCTTGCGTTGTGTTAAGTCAGTATGAGTTCCAACGGCACGGAACGGGGCACCGTCTTCATCCCATTCGACAACTTTACCGCGACTCATAATCCATTTATATTGATTATCTTTGGTGCGCATCCGAAATTCCAGCTCATAGCCTCCGTTGGTCTGCAAACGTTGCATCGCGGTTGCTACGGTCTCATCCCGATCATCGGGATGTAACAAATCCATCCAATGTTTCTGCGCATCATTACCCAGTTCTCCCGGTGCATACCCCAGCATCTTGCAATAGGTAGGACTACAATAACTGACATTGCTTTTAACATTCCAGTCCCATAAACCGTCATTGGTCGCTTCCAGCGCAAAACCGAGCCGTTGTTCGCTCAAACGAATTTTTTCCAGGGCAGCAGTCAGTTCATCGGTCCGCGCTTCAACAAGTTCCTCAAGATGTTTACGATAACCATCGAGCTCTTTGGAAATACGTTTTTGATCAGTTATATCTTGCTGAATCGCAACCAGATGGGAAATTTTGCCATTGGGTTGACGTACCGGGGCAATTTGAGCCCAGACTATAATTTCCGAGCCATTTTTACAACGTTCTTCAAGTTCACCCGACCACTTTTCACCCTCTGACAAGGCCCCCCAAACTGCATTAAATTTACTTTGATCGGCATAGATGGATTGCAAAATATTTGGGGTTTGTCCAAAAACGTCTTCCCGACTATATCCTGTCACCTGTGTAAAACATTCATTCACATATTCAATCTCGTTATCAAGATTGGTAATAATGACCATGTTTGGCGTTTGTTCGACCGCCAGCCAAAGTTTACGCAACTGGTCTTCTGATTTCTTGCGTTCGCTAATATTACGCGTCACCCCCTGAATCTGAACGACACGTCCCGCAGCATCGGAAATCAGCGTGGTGACAACTTCGGTCGCTACCGTACTTCCATCTTTACAGAGTTGAATAATTTCATGGGATTGAGTGCCTACCGACCGATCACCTGCCTGAAATGCCTCAAGCCTGTCCAACAGGGTCTCACTCACGAGCGCAAACGACTCCTCAGTCATAGTTTGCTTCATGTTTTGCTGCAATACTTCGTCAACCGGATAACCACGCAATTTTTCGACCGATGGACTCACGTAGATAAAGCGATTTAATGCCAAATCAAATAACCAAATTACATCGCTGCTATTTTCGGAAAGTAATCGATAGCGTTCTTCACTTTCTCTAAGGTTCTGTTCGGCTTTCCGGCGCTGAGTAATGTCTCGCCAAATGACATGTAACAGGTTTTTCTCGCCATATCTGATCGGGGTCAGTAATACTTCTACAAAAATACTGTCGCCATTTTTTCGGAAGTGTTCCCATTCAAATTGTTTTGCTCCCTCGTCAAATGACATTTGAATCAGATTGTTGGCTTTGGTCGCCGACAATTGACCATCTGGCTGATATTCGGGTGAGATATCGCCAGGCGAGATGCCCAAAAATTCATCCGCAGAACTGAACCCCAACAAGTCTAAAGCTGCGCGATTAGCATCGACAAACAGTCCATCTTCGACAATAACAATGGCTTCTTTGGTTTCTTCAAAGAGTTTACGAAAACGTTCCTCACTGGCACGTAACCGTTGTTCGGATTCGTGATGCGAAGTAATGTCAACATGCGTACCCTTCAACAATAATGGCTGACCATCAGCAGTTCGGCGCATAATTCTGCCATGATCAAAAATCCACACCCAATGACCATCGCGGTGACGCATCCGCATTTCACACTCGTAGAAATCGCGTTCACCGCTCAAGTGCTCCTCAAGGCGCTGATTTGAGCGTTTCAAATCCTCTGGATGAACAAATTGAGTCCAGGTTTCAATAGTAAACGGTAACAATTCCTTGAGTTCATAACCGAAAATCTGCGCCCAGCGTTCATTGAAATTAGTCTCGCCGGTTTGAATATTCCATTCCCAGGTACCGGCCTGCGTTCCATCAAGAATGTCTTGCAAGCGCTGCCGCTCTAGATCGAGTTTATCCTGCATGCGCATCAATTCGGTAATATCAGACCAGATGATCGACAAATAATCCTGGCCATCAAGCACAATCGCGTTCAGACTGATTAATACGTTCTGAATTGAACCATTTTTGTGTCGATGTAGCGTCTCTAATTGCATGGATCGAACCATTAACAGCTCATCCACCATTTTTTTCATGACCTCGGCATCATATTCCACCTGAATATCAAACGCTTGAAGACGTGCAAATTCTTCACGGCTATAACCCAAGCCATTACAGGCAGCATCATTGAACTCAATAAAATTAAACGTTTGTACATCAAGCAACACAATCGATTCTGACGCCCGCGAGACAATGGTATGAAAAATCTGCTCTCGTTTACGGGCATTTTGCTCAGTAACATGACGCTGAATAACACTTTCCAATCGCTCGGCAATCGCATTCAACAACTCGTGTTCCTCTGGCAAAAAGAGTCCTTCTGCGTGTGGAGGTCTTGATTCAAGATAGGCAACGGTCACTCGCCCGACAAGCTTACCGTCAATGGTAAGAGCGGCACGCAGTTGATCTAACGGATAATTAAAATTTGCAGTGCGATATTCCTGCCCCTCAAATTCAATACTGGCGCCCGTAATTTCCGGATAAAACCAACCCGCGGGTAATACCTCAACCACGTCTTGTAAAATTTCAGCGAGCGGTCTTTGAAAATTTTCAGTACATCTAAAAACCTCATAGAAACAATGCTGCTCTTTAATACGCTCCCCCAGCGCAACCAGGGTGTTATGTAGTTGGGTGATATCGCGCGCAACCGACAATACCCCCATCAATCCGCCCTTTGCCGTCAATACTGGGGTCTTGATAATTTCATAAAGGGCAGGATGAGTGCCATCGGCATGATTTAACCATTCGACATGAACGGTGGATAATTTGGATTCAATGGCTCGTTGATCCTGCTCACGAAATAAATCAGCAACCTGCTCGCTTGTAAAATCATAATCCGATTTACCGATAATATTGGCTTCTGTTGCTCCCCAGACCGGTTCAAAAGCGGTATTGCACAGCAGATAAGTACCCTCAGGATCTTTTAGCCATACTTTATCGGGCAACGCCATAATCAAGGTACGAAATAATTGCACTTTATCACTGCTGATTTTGAGGGCGGTCTGACGTTCAGACAAATAACTGGCTAATGCCATGCCCACCAGAGAGAGCACCACAATAAAAAACCAATAGTTAATCGCCTGACCATCGCCCAGATCGTGATCAAAAAAATTCCAGCGATGTTCCAGCATGCCCATCATCGCTTGAGAAGCAATCATCACTAAAATCAACGTGATATAGTGCCTACCTAAACGCACCGCCGCCCAGGTAATAAACAGAAAAACCCAATGACTCTTGGCAAAACTACCGATATAGCTATGAAACCAATCAAGGAAAACAATCTGACCCACGAGAAAATTCATGGCGAGTATCAGAATTACTTCGCCTAACTGTCGATCGGCTTTGATTCGAATGGGATCATTACCCCATACCAAAATCAGCGGCGTCATTAGAAGTACACCGAGGGTATCACCCATCCACCAGAAAAGGAGGTTATCCCAGAAAGTTTCACGTGCGAAAATACCGGTCAGTATTATGGTAGAAACACTGATCACGGCAGTTACCATGCAGCCTAAACAGCCACCGAGTATGATTAATAACAAATAATCCGGCAGCGTTTTAATAGATTGATCGAAACTTTTGATCTGACGTAATAACCAGGCTCCAAAAGCGGCTCCCGATGTGGCGCCAAGCGTAAGGCCAATTGACGACAGTAAAGAATATTGGGAGATATTCAGTAAAAATGCCCCTAAGACAACCCCCATAGTGGCACACTCACCCCCCAAAATAATGGCGGCCAAACTCACTCCGCTCGCCATGAAAAACAAGGTAGCCTCACCACTACTCGCAAAATAAACAAGCGCTATTTTACCGAGCAGAGCATAACTCAGTGCGACGATAAGCAATTTCAGGACTGATAATACTTTTGGCTTAGAGATCATAGCGTTATGAGTTACAGATAATAACGACCCGTCAATCCATTAAGATAAAAGGTGGGGATTCAGGTTAAAAGTATTGCCTGAGTTAAACAAAATGCTCATGTAAAATGTATATCGTCATTTTCCGCATAGCGATTTGCGATCTTAAAGAAGTCTTCTTGACGATTCATAAAAGCATCGACGACCATTGGGTCGAAATGTTTACCCCGCCCCTCCAAAATAATCTCTTTTGTCTGTTCAATAGTCATAGGGGCTTTATAACAGCGCCGGTTCATCAGGGCGTCAAACACATCAGCCAATGCCATCAATCTGGCTGGCAGAGGAATCGCTTCGCCGATGAGCCCATCAGGATATCCCGAACCATCCCATTTTTCGTGATGATACCGCGCAATTATCATGGCAACCTCTAAAAAATCAAACGCTGATTGATCCGGCTGATCTTCAAGCGCGCGTTGGATTGCTTTGGCACCAAGCTCAGCATGTGAACGCATGATGACCCATTCTTCGTCGTTCAATTTTCCAGGTTTCAGCAGAATATGATCGGGAATACCAACTTTTCCGATATCATGCAACGGTGCGGCTTTGGTGACCAATTCTATGCAGTGCTTGGTCAGCGTTTCCTGACACGTGGTACGAGAAAGCTCCTGACATAAAATATCAACATAGGCTTGAGTTCTGAGAATATGGTTGCCGGTTTCATTATCTCGCGTTTCAGCCAAACTGGCCAAGGCACGCATACTAACATCCTGAATTGACCGATTCTGTTTCATGCGCCTAGCGACTTCATTTTCTAACCAGGTATTTTGATCGCGCAAGCGGTCACGCGCGTACTTTAATTCCAGCTGGGCACGAACTCTAGCGAGCACAATCGCCGGACGCAAAGGTTTTGTGATGTAATCCGCCGCTCCAAGATCAAGCCCATAGGTTTCATCTTCCGTAGAATCAAGTGCCGTAACAAAAATTACCGGGATATCGCGGAGAGCCTCATTTTCTTTGAACTTGGTCAAGACCGCATAACCATCCATATCCGGCATCATCACATCCAACAAGATCAAATCTGGATAAGGAAAACTACTTGCTGAAAATAGGGCCCGTTCACCGCAGGTCGCCGCATGGACAATAAAATGCGGCTGCAATAATTCTCCTAACACCGTAATATTTTCCGGTGTATCATCCACTATCAGGATGATAGGTAAATGAAAATTTTCAGAATTGGTTGTCATGAAACCTCATAGACTGCTTTACCAAGATCAATTCGTTATTAGTCCTTTAGACATTAGTACATTTACTCGCCCATTCATACAATATCAAATTTACATTAAATTTTCCAATAATACACTTATTGACATTCAATTAATAATATTTTTTCTATATTTTTTACAGAGCGATGTTGAAGCTCCCAATAGATGGCCTTTAAGATAAGGAGATACACAACACCCACGTTTAACCATACCAGGAAATCTAACCTAATAAAATTCTGATACTACTTTTGAACCAAGTCAATGATCTGCGATTTCAGTTGCCCGGTATGTAAATAAAAAATGACAGCAATGAGGGGTCGAATCAAAAGATAATATTTTATATATCGGCCTAACCAACTACCCTCTGCTGCCAAATAAAAAGAAACCAGTTTCTAAAATTTTACGCAATTTTTTTACTTTGTTGTTCATATTAAATAGTAGCAGTAAGTTTGATTAATACAACGGCGGATTCAACTCCGAAGTGCAATCGCCAATAATAGGATATTAAGGAAGGCTAACTGATATAGTGCCAAGCTTTTTTCTATCCGACTAAAGACGAGAATGAACTTGAAAGACTACCATCAGTTAACCCAAGCACTAAGATACCAG
>CANNKG010000203.1 GCA_947505105.1 Methylococcaceae bacterium
CCTCAGTCGTAATCAAATGAACTTCAACTTCAGCATCGTCAGATTTATGCCTGACGATGGCTTCAAGAAACTCCATAAAATTACGAAGCTGATAAAACAACCGTATATAAGGATCAGTGATAGTGATCTTGTTAGCGCCTGCCATATAGGGACCAAATAAAGAATCGAATGAGATTCCTTTCTGATTTTCCTGAAATGTTAAGTATTTTTCTTTCAAGACTGGCTCGGCAAGATTCCGAGGCGATATCAAAGGGCTTTCAATCGATGAAGTGGGAATTTCTGATAGAATCAATTCCTCCTCGTTATTACCGTCGCCAACAGAACGATGATAATAATGCGGGTACTCTTGTTCTTCCAGCGTCGTGACTTGATATAAATGCTGCGAGGAATTCAGATAGGCAAAATTGACCTTGGCATAGGTCTGATCGATCCGCATTAATTGGTCCTTGACTCGTTTTCGACCTTCAATTGCAAATTTCAGCAGTTCTTCAATTTCGTCTTTGGAAGCTCCTCCATGTGGAAACAAGATTTTCATCAAGCCGGAAAATGTTTTATTGATGCCGTCCCGGTCACGCGTCGAAATATCAGACGAAAGTGAGAAATGCTCTGTGTAGCGATCTGCATAATCGTGATTACGTAGAGAGCGTAAGACTTCGGCAAGATAATCCACGACGAAACCATAACCATCCGAAAACATCTCGCTACGCAAATTTTCCATTTCCCAGCCGGGAAGAAACCAGTGCATCCGGTCCAAAATGGCCTGACCATCAGAATTTCGGTAAGTCTCCGGCAAATCCATGAAAAGGTTTTCGTGCTTCAGCATGAAGGCAACGTTATGCGAAGTGTTGCCGATATAGACCATGGATGCTTCGGCACCTTGCGGCCCCGTACCCCGATTAAATGACTTATTAGCCATATAATTTTTCAGCGTATCGATTAACTTAATGTCAGGCTTTTTGTTGCTTCCGGCAAACTCATCCATGGCGACAACATCCCAATAACCGACCAAGCCGATTTTGCCGGTCGTATTATTAATAAACAGCTTTGCCAGCGTTGCCTCACCACCTGATACCAAGGTGGCATGAGGTGAAAACTCCGAATAAATATGAGACTTTCCTGTCCCTTTGGGCCCTAGTTCCAATAAGTTGTAATTGCGTTCGCAAAATGGGATTAAGCGGACAAGCTGGATTAACTTACTTCTGCGACCAAAGACTTCAGGATTTAAACCAATGCTCTGGAGCAGAACATCAATCCATTCCTCTGTCGTAAATTGTTTTCTCGCTTCTATATAGCTTTCATAGTCGAAATGGGAAAGCTGAATGGGCTTTAACGATGACAATATCCACGGCGATGCGTTTTGATCTTCCGTAAAATCATATTCAAGTTCGCAAATGCACCAAACACCACCGACTAACAATTTAGGATGTTTCTTTATGGTTCCTGAATCGATCAAAACTTTTTTTAAGCCCAAGTTTTCAAAGGTTGCCTCGTAAACGTTTGCCTTGTCGTTTAAATCGACACTGACTTTATCGATCACTTTGTAGCGACCTTTCTCTTTAATGGTCGATCGTACCAAACCGGCCTCATTGCGATGCACATAATGCTTGCGCAAAATCTCTTTGACCGTTTCGATGCCGGTTTGAATGGTAGCGTCATCACTGGTCGCGCAATATTGCCCAAGTAAATATTCCAAAACGTAAGAGGGAACAATGGCATTGCCTTTAACCGTTTTGACGAGATCCTTTCGGACAACAAGTCCAGGAAAATGGGTATTGATTTTCTGATCAAGTTCGTTCATCGGGTATTCATCCCTTTAAAAATCAAAATCGCTGGTAAATGAGCGCCGCATCGTATATCGGAGCGACTTGTATTCCTTGTAGTGGGAGGTACCAGCGTGCTTTTCCTCCATGCGGAGAATGACTTCTTGGCCATTCGCTTCGTCCGCTTTGCGACTGAGCACAAAACGCAGTTGTAACTCCCGCTCCCTCGGGTTTTCCGATGTCAGATCGAACACGAGATCATGACTGTCCGAGATCAATTCACCGGTTTCGGAATAAATCCCTGCACGCAACACCCTAGGTTGAATTTTGTCGGTTACTGGACTTGCCTGATAGAGCGTGACGGCCAATTGTCCAGAGGTGATCACCGAACTCGCACCGCGCAAAATATCGACTTCAACCCCGGTAATATCGCTCTGGCGTTTTTTGTTGATCTTAATGACCGGGATTACCACTTCCTGCAACGACGCGCCGCCATGCACAAAACGACTACCGGAACCTTTAAGTCTCAGACGATTGATCGATTTCGGGATTTGCACCTCGACATCGCCGCATAATCCAAGCTGTTCCGCTTTAAAGGTATGCAAACTTGGCGAAGGCTGTAATTTTTTGCCGAGGATAAAGCGCCTATCACGATACAAGATGACTTCACCTTCCGGCTCAACACTCAAGAAATCACTCTCGGCAATTTCACGGTGTTGGTAAATGAAACCGTGATCAGCAGTGATCAACACGTTATTGGCATTGGCGGCTGTCAGCTTTTTAACCAGCTTTAAAAGATCGACCAAAGTTTGTTCCGCTGCTTCGAAGGCTTGACCTTCCGAATGTATCTTGTCACCCGTATGATCGATCCGGTTATGGTAGATATACAGCACTTGATTGGCTTTCAACAGTTCCCGGCTATCGTCGCGGTTCATGGCCATAAAATCGTCAGCCGCAATCGCTTGACCACAACCCTTCAAGGCCGCCTGCAGAATCTTTGTACGGTTTGCCGTACCTTGCGAACTTTGCCCATCCACAAACACCGTGCCGGTTTCGTTGTCGGCAATCGCTAATTCTTTATTGGGTAACAAAGCAGCCATGCCCAATTGCGTATAGCTAGGCAGCATGGAAAGCGCTGGCTCTATTTCGGCACTGTATCGATCTTCCTGTCGAATTAGGCTCAACAATTCTTCCCCAATCTCGTAGCGCATGGCATCGGAGATGATCACACAAACCTTATTATCCTTGCGCAGGAATGGCCGCACCCACTTTTCAAAAAACTGTTTTTGAAGCGGAATGGGTGATGCGTCCCATTTGAAAGTGGGTGCAGGGTTCAGGGTGCAGGATGCAGAAATGTTTTGCCTGCCCCCTGATACCTGCCCCCTGCCCCCCCCTAAAAAGATTTGAAAACTATCGCCCAGCTTAAGTAAATAGTTATTTGAATACAGATTTTCGATTTGCTCGGTCAACGTTTCCATAAGGGAAGCTTGCCCCGACATTCGCACATGGTAGGTAAATTTGCGATAAAGCTGATCAAGACGATACCATGCGCGACAATAGCGCTCGACACCGCTCGCTAAACTGTCCATTTCAAGTTTG
This sequence comes from Methylococcaceae bacterium, assembly GCA_947505105.1. Classification (GTDB taxonomy): domain Bacteria; phylum Pseudomonadota; class Gammaproteobacteria; order Methylococcales; family Methylomonadaceae; genus SXIZ01. The sequence continues at coordinate 3,360 of CANNKG010000203.1, forward strand.
ACCTCTCCCAACGCTTGTAAAAACTGGGCGGCGTAATCGATAGCCTCATAAAGGTGCTGGAACTCCCGATACCAATGACCTTGCCGACGTTGGCGAACCCAGAGTGCCACATCGCCACTGGATAACGTCCGCGAAGCCACCGCCCGTACCAAATCGCTGATAATCTTTTGATCAATCAGGCGGAAATAATCGAGTTCGATCAGCTCTGGAAGATCTCGTTTGGCTAGGTCTTGCTCAATATTGAGTACATCCGCGCATTCGGCGGATAGCGTTTCGAAACAGCTTTCAAACTGACGACTGTCTTTCCAACGTTTCAGAAACACCAAGGCATCGCCAGTCAGTTTGACTTGACCGTCGGTGCCCATGGCATAGCATGACTTGAACAATTCAATCGCAAAGTCACGGATGCTGGGTTCGTCGGATGGGTAGCCATAACACCGGGTCAACTGTTCCCAAAGAAAGCCATCCACCGTGCATCGGCCAATCAACTTGATTTTATCGTCACGGCCCTCGGCTAATTCCTGCAGCAAGTTTTCTACAACGGAATCCATGCGAGGCTCACTGGCCGCGCAAACTGCCAGAATTTTTAAACGAATTTGTCCGGGCGTGTCGTCGCCACGCAGCATTTTTTTGAGCGCATCCTTACGTTTGGTGGCCTGAAAAAACTCAGCATGATTCTGTACAACATCAGAAAATTCTAAGCCTAACTCCAACTCGGACAGCCAAATCGCCACCTGATCAGTCCGAAACTCAGCATGTGCCAATTGAACATCGAGCAACCAGTTTTCTAATTCATCAGGTTGAGGGCCGTATCTGTAAAGCAGGAATTTTTGCTCGGGTTTCTCGCGCAAAATTTGATATTTAATACCGAATTCGTTATTGGTCAGTTCCAATTTTTCAATATCTGGCAGTGACAGCGCCTCGAAATCATCTCGCAATTCCTGCTTGGCGTCGTACCAAAAAACAATACGGTGTCGGTCGAAAAGTTTAGTCAAGGCTTGGGCTATACGGTCGTTCATCGCTCAATCCCTTCCAACAAAGCCACAATATCTTCAGGCGGTGGTAATTGTCCTCTAAGTTCTTTGGGCAGGGTTTTAGTCATTTCATAAGTCGCAACGCCAATCGGCTTTTTTGCATCGTGTAGCGCATACTCGACAATAGTGCGACTCTTTTCTTTGCACAAGATAATACCGATGGACGGGTTTTCATCCTCTTGCCGGACTTGTCTATCAAGAGCCGTCAAATAGAATTGCATTTTGCCGACGAACTCCGGAATAAATTCGCCGATCTTCAGTTCGATGGCGACCAAGCAACGCAAGCGGCGATGGAAAAGCAATAAATCAATGAAAAACTCTTTACCATCCACTTCCAAGCGATATTGACTGCCCATAAAAGCAAACATGCCACCCATGGCCTGCAAAAAATGCTCGATTTTAGCGATTAACGCCCGTTCCAACTCTCGCTCGCTATGCGCTTCGCTTAGCTCCAGAAAATCAAAGGTGTATTCGTCTTTTACCGCCAACTTGGCCTGGACGCGCAATTCCGAGGTCAAAGCCTGATCAAAATTCGTCTGACCAAGCAAGGACTTCTCGTAACTTTGGTTCGCAATCTGGTGAATTAGCACATTTTTCGACCAACCGAATTTACGGGTCATGCGGATATAAAATTCGCGTTCCAGATCGTCTGAACAGCGCTCCAGAATAACGATGTTATGACTCCAGCCAATTTCTCGCACCAGTGGTGCGAGTTTCTCAATCCCTTGGTAGGACTCGAAAAACGCCTTCATTCGCCACAAATTGGAGGCAGAAAAACCGCCAACTCCAGAAAACTCGCGCTGTAAGTCAGAAGCAAGTTGTTGAACAATCGACTTGCCCCAAGTTTCTCCTTCTTGTCGCACGACAATCATCCTACCGATATCCCAATACAGTCCGACCAATTCGGTGTTGACGGCTTTCAATGCGGCATATTGGGCCGAGCGTACGCATTCTGTTACAGAAGCCAGTAGTCTGGCGTAGTTAACTGATAAAGATTGATTACTCTCATTCATTTCTGGATTATCAGCGTTCATCAACCATCCTCTTTTGTATTCTGTTGCAAGTGCATCAAATCGCTTTCAATTTCCTCTACCGTAGGCAAAGCCCCTTTTAGATTATCAGGTAAAGATTCAACTAAGGTATATTCACTTACGCCCATGGGTTTATTCATATCACGCAGGGCAAATTCAACTTCAATATTGTTTTTGTCACGGCACAACAATAACCCGATGGTCGGTTGATCGTCGTCACGTTTGAGCAGGCTATCCACAGCAGATAAGTAAAAATTGAGCTTTCCAGCATACTCAGGAATAAAGCGTCGATTTTTCAGTTCCACTACGACATAGCATTTCAGCGTAACGTGATAAAACAACAGGTCAATGTAATAGTCATTGCCAGCGACTTCCAAGTGGTACTGTCTGCCGATGAACGCAAACCCCTTGCCCAGCTCCAATAGAAATTGGGTGATGTGTTGAGTCAGTTGGCGTTCCACATCCCGCTCGTTGAATGGCTCGGTCATCGCCATAAAGTCAAAGGTATACGGGTCTTTAAGGGTTTGCTGCGCCAGATCGGATTGTGGCGTTGGCAAGGTGCGGGAGAAATTGGTGATGGCTTTGCCGCTACGGGCATACAGGTTTGACTTGAGTTGCAATGCCAATACATCGCGGCTCCAACCTTGATCCAGCGTTTGCCTCATGTAAAATCCGGCTTCCTCCAGGCTACCGCACTTGGTAAAAATCAGAATATTGTGACCCCATGGAATTTGGTCAACAGGTTGTTGACCAAATGTAGGCAATCTATCGTCAGGCGAAGACACGACCTCATTGGCAGCACCACCGTAGAAAAGGAAGAAGCGCAGGCAATATTTCAGATTGGAGGCCGACAAACCCTTGAGATCAGGAAAGGCCCGTTGTAAATCATGCGAAAGCTGCGGGACGACTTTATCGCCCCATTGACTCTCCGCTTGTTTAGCGGCAATCATTCCTCCTAAATCCCAATAGAATCGGATCAATTCACGATTCGCTGCCAAAGCGATACCGACACGAGCTGCGCTAATCCGCTGCTTGATTTGCTTTAGCCATGCCTGATAATCGGCATTGGCGAATAAGGCGGAAGCCGTCATAACCACTTACTCATCTTGAGCATCCAGCCCGGAAATCTTCTTCAAGGCCGCACCGAATTTAGGGTAGTTGACTTTAACGCCGTCATCCGGATCAATGTCGATTTGTTGGGTGGCCAGCGGGTAAAGTCCATCGCGTTGATTCACCATAGCCGCGAGATTCCGTAAGCATCAAAAGCACTATCACAGCTCACCAGAGGGACTTGTTCGGCGATGGACTGGGCAATCAAGAGGCGATCAAACGGATCGCGGTGATGAAAGGGCAAGCGGGTCAGAATGGCCGTGTGTCGTGGCAAAATGGGTAAAATCTGAAAATTATTGATTGCCAGCTGCTGCTCCATAAATAACTCATAAGGTTCTGGCAGCGCATATTTGTCCAGACTGATCTTGATGGCGATCTCCCAATAAGTTGCAGGACTGACGCTCACCCTGGTTTGTGCATCGCTGATGAGTTCTTGCGCCGGAGCAGACAGCTTAGGGTCTGCCAGCAGAAACCACAGAAACGCATGGGTATCCAATAGCACTCTCACGGCATGTAATCCTTAAAATCATGCAAATGCTCGTCATCCTCGTTCAGTATCTTGAGCTTACCCTTGGCGCTGCCCGAAATGCGTTGCAATTGACTGCTTGGTCGCAATGTGGGTTCGGCCTTTGGCCGCTTGACATAGCGTTCTTCAATAAAATGGACAAAATCCAGCACTTCTCGCGCCAACTCATCGGGAAGTGTTTTAACCTCGGCATAAATCTCTTCTGCTATGGGCATTGTTATGTTCTCCACATTTGAAACATTGAATTACTCCTCCACCCTATCCAGGCCGGGAATCTTCTTCAAGGCCGCGCCGAATTTGGGGTAGTTGGCTTTAACGCCGTCATCCAGATCAATGTCGATTTGCTGGGTGGCTAGCGGGTAAAGGACTTCGCGCTCGTAGGTTTCCAGCTCTAGGAGTATCTTTTTGAATTTTTCGATTTCTTTTAACGCTTTGGTTTTTTCACTTTGGGTCGCGTTGGCACGGATGCTGATAGCTTCTAAATGGGTTTTATGCGCTGTTAATTTAGTGCGAAATTCCCGCAAATACTCATTTAACACCACGCTCACGGTGTCGGGGCGATAACGATGCAAATAAATCAACGCATTAAAACTGCCTTTTGGACTTGAGAACAACCAATAAATCGGGCGTTTTTTGTAGCGTTTAATATGGTCGGTGTAAAAATCTTTCACAAAATACTGACCAATTTTTTTACCTAACGATTCTTCGATAAAAGTTAAATTTTCCTCGTAATGGCTTTCACCAAAACTCACCCGCAAAAATTCACGGAATCGCTCTGATAAATCGTCTGAAAACCAATCACCGTCTAATATCGGCAGCACGTTATTTTCACAAGGTGTTAACGTGGGCTGCGGGATTTGTTTTAAATAATCGGCTAACGTTTCGCCTTGACTGGCTAGAATCAAACCCGTTTTATCGAGCGAATAACGCCCAAACAAGCAACCAACCGCATACGAAATAAAATCGCGGCAATCTTTTTCGCGGTCAGCGCGAACCAACGTGATTTGTTCTTCTGGCACGTCGGGCGACAATTCGTCTTGTAAGCCGTAGGCTTCGAGAAATAAGCGGTTGTTTTCTTCTTCCAAGCGTTTCATTTCGTCGATGGCGGCGCGGTTTTGCGTTTGCCATTGCTCAAAAGCGGCTTTTAAGGTGGGTTGTTTTTGGCGAATCAGC
>CANNKG010000204.1 GCA_947505105.1 Methylococcaceae bacterium
GGCGCCTGCAAAACAAAAAACTGTCGTTCACAACACATGAATCAGCCGCGCATTTTTCGCATCGACTGAACTTTCTTGCTGGTATGCTATTTTCACACTTAAATCGAGATACTGAAATCGTGATTTTCTATATCAAACTTTCTATAAGAATCTTTCGATTTTAATACTTTTGCATGACATATATAAACGCACTTAATCATGGCTTCGTTCTTATACCACATTGAGTACTTATCCTTCTCGACAGCGGTAAATGTTCCACACAATGATTTTAGTTCTTTTGGGTGATTCGGCTGCCAATCATTATACCAAAATGATGAAAAACCAATTTTAATATCATCAATGTAATAACAATAGACACCATCGCAGGTTGAACCAATTATGTTTTTACCATCAATATCACACAGTGGAAGGTAAAGTCCTCTTGTTTCTAAATCAGAATACCAATGTCCATAGCGATTGAGTGGGAATGGCATACATGCTAAAATTGTGTCTTCAGATTGATCTTTCTTCCTATAGTCATAAAATAAATTTTTATCTAAAAGAGAACCAAATGATAAATACATAGAGGAGCGATCTTCAATTTGAATATTTATTAGATCTAAGTTTTTTATCGCTTTTACAACCGTCAAATCAATCCAATTGTTGTCATCAAGTTTCATAGGTAATGAAAGAGCCAATAAATCTAATGAGTCATCAGCTTTAACGAAATTCGCCAAAGCTTGTTCTACAAACTGAGTTAGATTATCTCTGTTGGGAAGCTTTTCTCCTCCCCATTCGGGTAACCATATTGGTTTTTGAGGGTTAAATCCTATGTAAGCAGGTTCGATAGGTAACGCAAGTATTGATAAATGTTCAGCATAAGAATCTGGCATGCCATAGAATTGCTTTGCCACCTCTATTGTTCGTAAATATGCGGAACGGCCACGATGACTGGCTTGCGTGTAAAACTGCGCGGTAGTTCTTTGTCGATCGCTACTTAAAAAATAATCAATATTTGTTGATGATGATGGTTGATATTTGAATGTATTATTCCATTCAGACTGGTAGTAGCAAGTAAAAGGAATGCCAGTCCTTTGTTCCTCATTTTCGAGTCGTGAATTATATAAAAGTGGAACATGGTTCCCTTGGAAATACTCGAATCGATTGTTATCTCCTTCTAGAAGAATGAACTGAGAAAAGTTGTGGGCATATGTCCCGAATTCTTTTGGATTCGAGATTAATTTGAAAAGCAGTAAGTCTGACAATGTTGACCTTGCTTTGATATAGCTCCCTAAGTTATTTGGACATACATAACCTTTAGATTTGGCTATATAGAATACACAAAGTACTTCTACACATTCCGACTCTTGTTTTCTGTTCGACAACTCTGCCTTAAGCAAATCTTCGATTTTTGGATGCTCATCTATTAAAAGAAGCGACAGCCTTTCGAGTACCCACAATTTAACTGAAGGTATTGGGAGTTTAAGCCTTGACACTAGAGATCGGGTTAAAGCTTCTTCGACAGAATCATCTAGGCTCCAATCCCAATTGGGTTTTGAAAGTTTAAGGTTACGTACACTATCCTCTAAACTTTTGACCATCGATAATGTTAGTTGAAAAGCCTCTTCATTCCTGCCGCTTTGAGCAAGAAGAAATACGAGCTTATCATTTGGAATAATTAGGTTACCAAATTTGTCATTCCAACTACCAGGCTGTGATGTTGTTAGTCTTACAAAGTTGTCAATATTTTCTGAATATTGCTCTGCAACTATCTTAAGTCGATTAATGCTATTTTCTTCACTTTCATACCAATCAGACCAACCATTCATTGCATTATGCGCTGTAACTAACAGATCAAATGCTTTAGCTTTGCCGTTTAGCTTTCTCTGACTAAAATAAAGCAAATCCAGCAAGTATCGCTTGTTATCATAACGATCATAAAATGTCATGAAAAATGGAGTTAATTGCTTTAATAACTCAAGTTCCCTTCCTTGCCCACACCAGTACGCATACCATGACTTCCAAAATTTTCGTGTGCTAACTTTTCCTTTTAGATCTTTGGACAAATGTTCGAAACACTCTGGCGGGTAGTCCGATGGTTGTAATGTAATTTTTTCATCAAATTCGTCGATCTTTGAATGCATTTTTTCACCTTGGCTTTGAACATTAATGCCAAGTAGACTTTCAGTATTCACTGTAATTTCTTTCGCCTCAGGGTGTCCATTTTCAAACTTTTCTCTGAGTATCTGATAACAACTAGAATGTAATCCCGTCAGGTATAAGTGATTTACAATAGGAGAGGAAAAATCACATCTCTCAATTAAACTAACTATTGTTTCTTCAGCGTAATACCATTCTCCATTCGTAAGTTCCTGATCATATATTGACGCAGCTGTTTGTGGATTTAATTTTGCTACTAATGATGAGAAAGTGTGCTTAGAATGCCTAGTTTCATCTCCATCGGTAAACTTTGAGATATTAAAAACAATGGGGGATATTCGTTCTAATATTGTCAGAGCAGAATTTGGATCTATAGAAGAAAGGTGCTCCACCGCTTTTAAAACACTAAAGATTGTCGGATCTTTGTGGTGTCCATATCCGAGTACAAAACCCCATGTTTTTCTTAAACATTCTTTAAAAAGGTCTTGTAAATTATGTTGATATGCTATTTGAGCAAGTTCAAGAAAGGCATTCGAGTTCTCAATGGTTTCTTCTAGTTCGGTTAATTGTCTGTTCTTTTCAAACTCAATCAGACATTCGCAGCATCATCACTTAATAGTTTAAGACTTACATCTTTATACCAAAGCCTTAGCCAATCTGACCTAAATACGCCAGAATTAATCGTACACGCTAATTCATCACAGGTAATTTCTGATTTTGTGGTTATTAGATGGCAGTCTGCCGCAATTTCAATCCACTTTCTTTTTAAAGTTATATCAGATCTACGTGTATCCCAATGAGTCTCATCTAATATTGAAACTAGCGGAAACATCGAACAAACCACGTCAAAATTTAATTTGTTACCTTCTAACAGAACATTTGCAACACAATCCACTAGTTCATTGAGTAAATTATAATGAGCTGAAATATCTACTTGATCTAATGTTGCTCTTACTGGCAACCAAGTGAAATCACCGCCCGCATTTAATCTAAAACAGAGGGAGGAGAAAAACCAGCTATGGTAATTCACAGATGTTTCTACTTTAAATACTTTTCCCGCTTGTTCATCACTGTACTTAGTTGTGATGTTGGCGAATGTGCTATTAGAAAAAATATTAGCAAAACAAGATAATTCCTGCGACAAAAACTTCTTGTATTCAGATCTAGAGGTAATATCAGCATCTTCCGTAATGCTTAACCTGATTACGTCAAGTTCGATCAGACTTAAATGATTTGAATCGCTGGATAAGCAATGCCAACCCTTCAAGAGCAAACTAAGTTCGCTTTTTTTGCAGCAAGCGCTTCTAAAACCTGCTATGTATCCATCTGGCCAATTAGAGAAGTTTCCATCTTCAAAAATTGCTTTGTAGTTTAAGCTATCAGTTAACACTCCGGCTTTTATTAGCGTAACAGCCTCAGTTTCGTTGTCTTGTGTGTGTCGTGATGACAAGAGTTTTGTTTTAGATCGATACCGTGCAACAGCTTTTCTTGATAAGATTTTGGATTGGTCGAGTTCACCTCGGTGCCACAAGGCGATTGCCAATATAGATAATTTGAGCGGGGAATATTCGTTCTGACCAGAAATTAGTTCATTCAGAGATGGCTCGTCAGCTCCAGCTAACGACATTGTTTCAAGGTTAGTCAAATCCCATGTCTGAAATTCGGGACCGTTAATTAGTCTGGTTTTTAAATCTCGATGTCGATATGCCTCGGCATAGTTAATCTCTTTGAAGGCATAGGTTTCCGCCTCGGATAACAGCCGTATGCATGAGCTTACAGGCATTCCAATAATAAGCTTATCCAGTATCCAGTCTCGGGTAACGCCCTGCCTTAACTTCGAAGAGTCTCCTTCTCTAGCTAGACTTGACCAAAGCCAATTGTCTTTAAGATGAATTGGAGCTTCTGAACTAAGCCATTCACATACATATGGCAGCAATGCATTTATTCGCTGTTGGTGGTCTTCCTGATTTCGCACAAAAACTACCAAGCTTTCATGGAAGGGTCTTATACCAGATACTCCCTCGGACAGCATATGTGCAACTGCATCTACACTAGGTGCATAGTCGTGATCGTCATTAACAACACTACCAATCGCTTGCCTCGGCCAAGCAAATTGAAAACCGCTACATAGATGGAGTACATCCTTTTGCCTGTAATTCAGATCACGCCATAGCGCCAAGTAGTAGGTGATTATATTACCATCAGAACAAGGAGGTAGTCTTTCGATTTGCCATGAAGAAAGTGCTAGCCCCCGATTCGATAGAAACTCAGAAGAGTAAATCACATGTAGTGGATAGCCGTTAGTGATGTCTAATAGTGCATTTGCACTTTTCTGTATTTTTTCATCGGAATGATATTCATGACAATTTAAAAACAATCTACCGGATTCAATATGCAGTTTTAAAAATTCATATATTGTGTTTCCGGACATTTCTGGCAGCCAAAGCCATTCTTTCCTAGGCAAACTTGACAGCAGCCTACAGGGGAGCAACACATCATCAACAGGTTGAGTGCCGATAAGTACTACTAAATTATCTGTTGCGGGCAGCAATTGTTTGAATATTTCGTCCAATGGCTTTTTACTTCTAGCGTTATCACGCCAAACATGGTCTAACCCATCAATAAGTACTACGAAGGGTTTACCTTTAATTTTGTAATAATCTGCGCAGGCTGTCAGTGCATCACGCAAGTGTTCAGGTTTAGATGTATTTGCACTTACTTCTTTGTGAAAGCTATTGATTTGATGCAGTAGCGATTCTGCGACAACTCTTGGGCTTAACCTATCTCCAGTTGAGTCGCCCAGTGATAAAAAATAATGATGTCGAACTAGTGGGAGTTCTCGGTCTTCTAATTCTTGGCACAAAAACGACAAGTATGTACTTTTACCAACACCAGGCTTACCAGTTAAAACTATAACTTCACCGTTAGAAGCAATAATCTTGTTCAGTAGTTCGTTGTGAAAGTCGGTATCTGGAAGGCAATAATCATCTGGTACGGAAAACATTTCAGGGATAGGTTCTGGTCTTTTCGACGATAAGACTTCTCTGACATGATGAAGATAAATCCATCCCTGACCTGGCGGGTTATTTTGAAACATTGCCCATTCACGCGATCTCGAAATAAGCCGCTCAACACCAGCATCATCAGAGAATTTTAGAAGCTCCGACCGAACACTACGATTTATGACGTGATAGTCGCCATCACTATGTTGAATCGTTAATTTGGATAAAAGCAATGTAGCTGCTTCGTCGCTTCCCAATTGATGAACGATCTCTTTCTTAATGTCGTCATCTGTCAAGTTAAAGTCTATCTTTGAGCCAGTTAGACAGGATTCCATAGTCCTATCAGGTCGTTTGTTGGTTAGTAAAACAACATCGCCAAGTTTTTCAGCGGGTACTAAAGAAATAGCGTCATAGAGTTTCTTGAGAATTGAACGAGATCTAGCTGTTTTACCTGGAGTTTTGAGCAGCCAATCCCAAGTTAGGCGATTCTCATCTTTTTCTGGAGAGGGGGTAAATTTGACTTGCCAGAAATCTTTGGTACCATCTGGTCGTTCGCAGACAATATCATCTATACCCGCAGGTGTTTCATTGCCATCTCTGTCCGCCTCAAATGCCACTCTCGAATATTGGGTAGGACTATGAAGCCACTCTGCAATAATCTTCACTCCTTGCAAAGTTTGGTAGTCGTAGCCTGTATATATAATCGCAGAGTTTTTTACTTTCATTTGATCAATATAACTTAGTCTGGATAACTTCAACGACTATTTTTATCTCACGAACGTCTATTGCTTGCCAATAGACCAGTCTATCAAACAATTTTTGTCAAAAACGGCTTGGGGTCAGGTGGAGTCGATGGACTTACTTTTATATAGCTAATTTTGAACGACAGCTATCCGGAATTATTTCCTGTACAAAAATGAATAGTCACAATCGGCCACGGGCAAACCATCGGGATTGATCTCTGAATGGCCGGTTTATGTTCGAAATTACTCGTTTAACATTAAAGCTGTGCGGTGCGAAGAAAGGAGTACCCGAACAAGCGCATTGTTAGGACTCTCCCTCAGACAAGAATGTAAGGAGTTGATCCATATTGAAACTACAAGTTCTATTTATAAGAAACACCTTCACATATCTGTCCAATAATGCTTGATCTGGCTTTAGTCCATCCTTTGTTTTTTTTCGCACAGCCTTCAAATTTTCATCTGTTTTTTCCATACCTTGACTAAAAACTTCTGTAAGAAGGTTTTCTCGACGCTCTTGAGCTGATTTTCCTTGGCAGCCAGCCTTTATATATTTTAACATTACAATAAATAACATTTTCTCACAGTGAAAATACTTGAACTCGTCTGACAAATATCTACTATAAGCTTGCTCCAAACTTCCAGATTTAAACAATTCTTGATAAAATCTTGGCAAGTTATCTTCTAGAAACCCAGAAGACACTTCTATCTCTGGTGCCAATAAAAGAAAAAATGGTGTTGGTTGACCTAATTTAATTGGCATGACTGCTCGTGAGCCAAAACATGCAGCACTAACTACAACCAAGTTATTACCAGTAGCCTTATTCGGCTTCTGTAGATTGCCAGCAAGACTGTTCCAAGATACATATTTTGATGTTTTAGAAATTTTTAGCCCATCGTCCTTATTGCCATGCATGTCAAAATTTAAGAGCGGACGCATTCCGTGTTCTGATGCATTTAAAGACAGCTCATCTAGTAATTTAGCGAGGTTCTCAGCACTTTCAATGTAAAAATACTGAAAGCCAATGGCTTGTTTCATCTGATAAGGATTCCATATCTTCCACCATTCTTCTAGTAGATCCATTTTCAGTATCGGGTTGGCTCGTTAACCAAATTACTGAATTACACGAAAACCCTGTATTTAATTGCATAAGAATTGAATAATAGTTACTAAGTTGTTAATAGTATATCTCTCTGATAATGATCAGAGACACGGTAATTTATTGATTTGCATTTAAGTTTCCTTTATGTGTATCATCGGCGACAGTTATTTATGATCGGTAACGGTCAAGCCGTTGCCATTGAATCACTTTAAGCGACAGTCCGCAATGGGTCGACTACCGACCTTCATCTAACTGCAAATTCAACAATTGCCCATGCCCGATTCCAATGTTTACTCATAATGAGTAATAGCTCAATCAGCCATAACTTTCAACCACAATAAACTACACACGCTATTACAATAAATTCGCATTACTGCAATTTATTGCAGCCCCAAAGCTCGTTCGATTCATCAAAATAATGACCATCCTTCTTGGAGATCATTATGGAACCCGTTGCCATCCCTAAAACCATCGACGATCCGCTACACATACTATTATGGAGTGCTGATGAAATCGTGCCCTTCATGGTGTGCATGCTTACCGGCATGCTGATCGATCAATTCATTCCCTCGCTGGCTGTTGGCTTCATCGCCGTAAAATCGTACCGCCGCTTTCGTGACAATCGTCCGGACGGTTATACCTTACATGCCCTTTATTGGCTGGGTTTGCTACCAAGCAAGGCGACCACTATTCCCAATCCTTTTATCCGACGGTTTTATCCGTGAGGCTTTCGGACTTTCTTAGTACCTGGGAAGGCCATGAGGCCGAAAACCGGTTCAGCCGCCTGATCATTCTGGGCTTACTGGTGGTGTGCGTGATCACGTCGCTGGCGGCTTGGCGCACCGAACGAAGCATTATTCTGGTACCACCAACCCTCACCAAGGAAGTCGAAGTGACCCGAACAACGGCCTCCAGTGAATTCAAGGAGTCTTGGGGCTTGTTTTTAGCTGAACTATTGGGCAATACCACCCCTGCTAATGCCGATTTCCTAAAAACCGCC
>CANNKG010000205.1 GCA_947505105.1 Methylococcaceae bacterium
ATAAGGATGTCGAGGAGGTGATGAAAAAACTTAACCATCGACCACGGAAAAGCCTTAACTATAAAACACCTCATTCAGTCTTTTTTGCAGAATCTTTGCCGAAGGCCGCATGACAACTAGGATTGCACTTCGGAGTTGAATCCGCCATCAATTTGAAAGCTGGTTTGAAATGCAACGTCGTATATATTTCGCGTGAAACTGAATTGGGGAGCGGTGATTAAGGTGTCGGATACAACATAAACAAACCCTCAGAACGATCAGTTGGCTTGCTTTGGTTGGATAAGCACAATTCAGTTATAGGGTCTGCTCATCTTGATCAAGATACTTTCGATAGTTGATCGATATTTTCAAGCCCGCAAAACGCCCCGCCATTTTAACCAGTTCCTGGGTTTGCATATCAAACGTGAGTTTAACGGCATTTAATGCGCGGTCTTCATAGCCTGCGACGATTCCGGTCGTTTGCAGCATGAAATGGTAACGATAAATTTCGAAACCGTTTTCCTGCGTAATTTCCAGTGGTTCACCTAATTGCGCGATGACTGCCGACTTTAGCGGCAATTTGGCATTGGTTTTTTGAATCATCTCGGCATTGGTGCGCAGTTGGCGTTTTTCCTCGTTAATTTTAGCGCCGGCAATTGAACGCAGCGACGCTTCGATAAAGTCGGGCGGTGCAATTTGTAAAAATAGCGGTGAAAAAGTAAAGGCGGTCAGGCGTTGAAAGCGGTTGAAACGTAAATCGAAGAAAAAGTTAATTTCAGGACTGATCAGCTCGCCTTGATCATTGACTTTTTTAAACCAATAACGCCAGCGTTTGCCAAATTCGAGCGGGATGGATTCGCTGGGCTGCAATTTGGATAAATTGACGAAGTCATCGCTGATCAGAATCGGATGTTTGAATAACAGGGTGAAATCCTCTGCGGATTTGATCTCGAAATGGGTGTCGAATTCATTCAATTGCAAGTAAGTTTGATAAGCGCGTAACCATTCCAAACAGCCGCTTAGCATAACGGCCAACATGATCATGACCAATACTTGTCTGACTTTAGGATAGGGGACACGCTTCATGGAAAAGTTCTTCTAATGCAATTTTTCAGCCGCAGCTGCACCGTCGACCAATAATTTCTCGACATCAATCGCATCGAATTCATAATGCCGGGCGCAAAATTCACAGTTGACGCTAATGCTGCCGCCGCGTTCGCTTAATAAGGCTTCGAGATCTTGACGACCGAGTGAAAACAAGGTTTGCTCGATTTTTTGTTGAGAGCAGTGACAGGAAAACTGTACCGCTTCGGCGTCAAACAGGGTGATTTCATCCTGATTGAACAGACGATAAAGTAATTCCTCACAGGGCAGATTAAACAGTTCTTCCGGCGTCACGGTCTCAGCTAGAAGGCAAATACGCTCCCAATCGTCACGTTGATGAATGACGCCCGGTAGCTCTTGTAAAAATAATCCGGCGGCCTGGGTTTGATTGGCAAACAACCAAAGGCGGGTCGGTAATTGTTCCGACTGGGCAAAATAGGTTTCCAGCGCATCTGACAATTGCTTACCTTCAAGGGTTACAATGCCTTGATAGGGTTCGGCATTAGTCGATTTGATGGTCAAAACCAAATAACCCTGACCATACATGTCTTGCAAGGTGCCGGGCATCAAGTCGGCACTCCCGTGCGCCAGACCGCGAATATGGCGATCATGGGTAGCTTGAGCAACGACGGTTTTTAAGGCGCCATCCCCTTGTAGCTGTAGAATTAACGAGCCGTTAAATTTTACCGTGGCCGAGAGCAGTGTCGCGGCAACGAGCGCTTGACCCAATTGTATTAATGCTTCCGGTGCCGCTTGTTGGGGCTCTTTGGCGGCTTGCCAACTTTTGGTCAGACTGACCCATTCGCCTCGAACGCCGAGCTTTTCAAACACGAAACGTCGTAAACTATCTTGTTCATTCATAACTAATTGACTTATCACTGACAGGAATTAAGATGGAGGCATATTACCATTAACTTTCGTCAAATCGACACTCACCCATACAATTCGACGCCATGATCTTAAAATATATCAAATCTATACTACCAGGCCCGGAAACTGCATTACCGGGCCGGGATACTGAACAGCCACTACTTAATCAGCATTACGTTACTGGCCATCTCATTCGTGAACCCTTTGACGAGTCGTGGCAGGTTGCCGTTTTCGCCTTGGGATGTTTTTGGGGTGCGGAGCGCAAATTTTGGCAACTTTCAGGCGTCGTAAGTTCTGCGGTGGGTTATACGGCAGGCCTCACGCCCAATCCGACTTATGATGAAGTTTGTACCGGTCTGACCGCACATACCGAAGCCGTCAAGGTTATTTTCGATCCGGCCCACGTCCGCTACGAACAATTGCTCAAAGTATTCTGGGAGTCGCATAATCCAACGCAAGGCATGCGCCAAGGTAATGATGTAGGTACTCAATATCGTTCCGGTATCTATACCCTAAACGCAGAACAACACGCACAAGCGCTAGCCTCTAGAGACCATTATCAACAAAAACTCAGCAGTCGCGGACTGCCTGAAATCACGACTGAGATTCTGGCGCTTGAGCACTTTTATTATGCCGAAACGTATCATCAGCAATATCTTGCCAAAAATCCAAGCGGCTACTGTGGCTTAGGGGGCTGTGCGGTTGACTACGATTAGCCTAAAATCTTGAAAGAATCGGTGAAATGCCTTCAAATTCTATGGCATATCCCTCATTTATCAAGATTCAGTTGACGCAAAGCTTACGGATAGCGTGGCTTTCGGTAGACCAAGCTACCTTACAAAGCAAATAGGCTGCCAAAAACAGCGGCATATCGCCGCGCGACAATATGCCCTATTTTCAAGACCCACCATTTCACCTAAACTGCGTCCCGACTCTATATGCACAGTCCTCCGGGAACATGAGTCGATATCCTTCCTTTAAATGCGGCAAACCAGTTTTGCCGCATTCTTTTTTGCCAGCTTGCCGAATTTCTTAGATATCTAATTATTAGATAATAAAATCTAATTTTATCGTTTTAATTTAGAAGATATCTTTCCTAGAATATATCTCAGTTCAGGCATCAGCAAAAAATGTTGTTATGTCTGATTGGCGTCACGCACGCATTCACTTACGTTTTTGGTATGTGTTCTTCCTTATTGATGATACACGGAAGTATTTTCTGGCGGATGCCATTTGTGGTCCGCCATCCTTTTTTTGACCGAGCCATTCCATAATTTAGAACTCATGGAGATCAAGGTAATGCCTTTACAGCAATTAGTAGAATATTTTAACGATCGTTTTGGCCAAGAGCATCATTCAAGCTTTCGTCCGATTCTCCTCGAAGACGGGTTGGTCAGCGGATTGTTTGGTTCGATTCGTATCAAGAGTAACTTTCTAGCGTTACGCCACACTTTAAAACCTGAAGTGATTTCCGGCTATGGTGCCCAGATTTCGGTATCAACGTATGACCCGCTGTTATTGCACGCGCAACAACTGGATAGTTTGTTTCACGATGCTGATGCCTATAACGGCAATTTTGAATCCATTGTCAATTTTGATCGCTTAGCGCGCACCGTGCATATGCTCAATTATTTACCGATCTCTCATTTGGAACAAACCTTGTTTCTGGATGTTGATCCTCGCCATATTTTAGGGATTCAAAAAGATCATGGCGCTTATTTTGAAGATGTCCTGACGCGCTGCGGTCTACAGACATCGAATGTCGCGATTGTGACCGGAGTCAATAAAAATTATGCCAAGTATTATGAACAGTTGATTACGGGCCTTGATAATTACAGGAGTCGTGGTTATCGAATAGCGTTGCGCTTAAATGACATTGTTAAAGAGCATTACACGCTCGATTTTATTGAAAAAGTAGCCCCCAATTATGTAAGCATTTCAACACGCTCCCTTGAGGATTATGCGCATGGAGACCTTCTTGATCAGACGCTGGCCGAACTGAGAACGCGCGTATCCACTATTGAGGGACAAATAATCTTGCAGCAGATTTATGAAAAAAGATTTGACCAACTGGCGCGTCAGCATGGTATCGATTTTGTGGAAGGCGCGTATTATCGGGTTAGAGATGTGATCGCTTCTAAAGCCCAGGGCCCTGGGAAAAAAGTGTCCTATGCGTGAAGGACTGGCTGAGCTTCAATAAGATCAGCCGCTCCCTTGTTTCTTCATTAATGCGGTTTGTCGTGATTGTTATCCGATGGATCATAAACAAGTAAACCATCATCAAGCATTAATTTACCCGACGCCCGCGATCTCCAAGCCCCTGAACACTGAACAACGCTTAAATACTTCGACCGTCGGCTCCAGGTGTTTTTGCTGGCAAAATTTGGCAACCAATTTGGTTAAACCTTTAATATCGCGTCCGGTTGCGTTTGGGAATAGCTCGGCCAGTTCTTCGATCAAGTCTGGTTTGATCGCTAGCCCAAACTGTTCGGTCATCACTCGCCAGATTTTGCAGCGATCAGCGTAATGAGGCGCGTGGTATTTGATCATTGCGATACAGCGCGAAATAATCGCTTCATCGATATCGTCGACGCGATTGGTGGTTAAAAATAATAGACCGTTAAAATATTCAAGCACCCTTAAAAACACCCCGACTACTGCATTCGAGGCCAGATTGTCGTTGCGGCGTTTGATATAGACATCCGCTTCGTCGATCAACATCACCGCCCCCCAGCGTTGGGCGCGAATCAGCGTTTCCTTAAGCACTTTTTCCATCTCGGCGACATTCAAGCCTAATTGCCCTGAATGCACACGATAGAGCGGGCGCTTAATGATTTCCGAATACACTTCCGCAGTCAAGGTTTTGCCGACGCCAGCTGGCCCCGCGCATAGTACCGTCGTGCCGCCGGATTTTCCGGCTACGATGTCATCCATCAGCATATCCATTTCGGCGGTCAGAATGTCGATCAAGTCGGTTTGTTCGGGCGGTAAAATCAATTTTTGTTTTAGCTCGGGCTGATACTGGTAGGGCTCAACATCGTCGACATGCACCCAGACATGGTGATGTAGTTCCAAATGAAACATCAAAATGTAACCGTGGACTGGCAGCTCAGTAAACAATCCCTTCGGAATATCGGCTTGAGATGCTTCGATTGCGCTTTCGGTTTTACTGTCATAACGCAGGCTTTTTCCGGCTTTACGCAAATACTTGCCGAGAATGTCACCGGTGGCTTCGAGGGTGAGTACGCGATCACTCAGAATATTTTCGTCGTTCACTAAACGGCAGGCAGTGCCGCCCGAAGACAGGACAATGCTATTTTTGCGCGTCCAATCACTACTGCGATGGCTAGCCGTAGGGTCTTCGGCATAAATTCCGGTACCCCAACCGGAGAACTGTTCCGCGTAACGACCGCGCCAGTCAAAATAGCGACTAGCAGCCTCGTCGTAACTGGCGATCAGTTCGGGCGTTTCTTTAAGGTAGCCCTTGCTGGCCAAAATTTCGGCCAGGGTTTTGCCGATAATGTCTTTGGCGCGGATAATCAGGGTTTCGATGGCAATTTTGCCTCTGGAATTGGCTTTGAGTTCAATCAAAATGCGCGCCGCTTCTTCTTCGCCGGGCGGCGTGTAGTCGAGTCGGGTAATCAAAAATGCCGAAGTACGGCCTTTATGGTCGGCATGAAACAGCCAGCCCCGCAGTGCATTGTCGATAAGATAGTGTACAAGTTCCGGCAACACACTTTCTAATTGTTCGGCGTCGTAACGTGCGCCACCTGCTTGCAGGGCGCTCTCAAGCGTCGCCAGTAATCCGGCTTGGCGTTGAAATGCCGGTCCTGAGCTGCAATAGCATTCATGTAAATAGCGCCATTCTTCGGCGTTAAGTTGCTGATAAAACACTTCGGCTTTGTTGCCGAAACGCAGTTGTTCCTTGAGTTCGGCCAGATGTGAAAAGGTATCGATCAGGCTTTCGACAAAGCGGCGTTCAATTTGAAGTTTCATAACGACTCCGATTCAGTGACGACAACGGCAAGCAGGATTTGGGCAATATGGAGCGGTTTACCGAAACCGCCATTGGCAATTTGTTGCTGACACGAGAAACCATTCGCAATTAACGCGGCCTGAGGTTCTGTGCGTAACGCAGGAAACAAGGCTTGTTCGGCCATTGCTTGGGAGATTTCATAGTGTTCGGCTTCAAGACCGAAATGTCCGGCCATGCCGCAGCAAGAGGATTCAATCAAATCAAAATCCAGACCGTCGACGGTTTTCAGCACTTTGCGCATTGCCTTCATCGCGCCTACTGCTTTCTGATGGCAATGACCATGTACCAATGCTCGTCCGGTCTCGACTTTAAACGTTAACGGCCAGCGTTTGGCGGTTTGTTCTCGGGCAATAAACTCTTCAAGCAACAACACGCGCCCGGCCAGACGCTCTGCAACTTCGCCGAGTCCTAACTTAAGATACTCATCACGCAAACTGAGGATGCATGAGGGCTCTAAACCGATGATCCAGCGCCCGGCATCAAGATGTGGCGTTAATGCCTTGATTAAGCGAGTCGCTTCGATTTTGGCTTCGGCTAATAGACCGTTAGCAAAATAGGTACGACCGCAGCACAAGGGTTTAGTCGGTTTGCCATCGTTAGCACTGGCATTGATAACTTGATAGCCAGCCGCTTCAAGAAGATTTAAGGCCGCGGTGGCAGCATCAGGATTGAAATGACGATTAAAGGTATCGATAAATAACACCACTTCTTTATGATCGCTGATTGCGTCAGTATTTGAAGGGGTGAGTTTTGGTTGGGCCGAGGTGCCGGTTTTTTTAGCGGGCACAGGAAGTGGAACTTTGGCTGAGATTTTGAGATAACGTTCGCTGACACGGGCTAGCCAGGGGCTTCGATTGCGCCAGAGCACTAGTGGCCTAAATATGGGCCACGTTATCAGTTGCGGCAGCTGCGCGAATAATTTTGAACGCAATGGTAAGGCTTCGACTTGCAGACGTTGAGCAAGATATTCCGCCTTGATCAGCGCCATATCCACTTCATTTTCACATTCGCGTTTACAACCTTTGCAACTGACACAGAGCGTCATGGCTTCCGCAAGTTCCGGATCGAATAACGCTTGGGTATCGGTTGCATTCAGGGCAGCCTTCATTAATCTGACCCGTCCTCCTGGCGAGAGGGCAGATTTACCGGTGACTCGGAAACTTGGACACATCACGCCTTTGTTGAGCTGCTCGCACTGACCGCTGCTGATACAGACGGCAACGGCTTTGGCAAAATCGCCGCCATTTTTGGGAATATCGGCATAGGCGTCACCCATCCCGGCATTTTGATAATCGGACCAATCAAGAAAAAGTTTCATTGTCGTGTTACGGCGCCGCACTAAATACAGACGTAAAGCAAAAAAAGCGCCATACGCAGATTATTGTATTTAAGCGCAAACAGGGGGTATGGCGCTGTCGTAAAACCGACAAATAGTTAATATAAGTAGGATTTACCACAGCGCCAGTGGATTCGGAGTTCGATTTGACGGTGTGACCTCAAAGGCACAATCATTGCAGTTAGAGAATACTTTTATGCTGAACTCGTATCTGAATATGACTGAGAATCCTGAAAACTGTGAATGTCGCTACTTTATTTCGTATAGCGGTGTGAAATTACCCTTAAAGTTGGTAACGCCTTTGACGGAAGCCGAATTGCAAAACCGAAATACTTTCTTTCGAGGCTATTTTGATGCCCAAGAACGGCTTTTGTTGTGTCAAAAAATGGTTTATGCGGATATCGAGCTGCAACATCGCTATCAGTATTACCCGAATGGCATTCTTAAAGACTCATGGTTCGCCCATTTTGACACTCAGTTTTCCTAATTCCGGCGTAAGTCCCAAGTAGGTTTCCGCCGAAAATCCTATCAATGCCAGAATCCTTATTTGCACATCCGTTAACGGCGTCATGCAGTAGTGATCTGAATCATTAAAAT
>CANNKG010000206.1 GCA_947505105.1 Methylococcaceae bacterium
GATAACGCCTTTTTAACGCAACTAACCTACCGTTACAGCCAAGACTTAGGCAAGTTACTCGAAAACATGGTTGCGGTTGAGTTGCGTCGTCGCCAATTACCCATACAGTTTATCAAAGGCGTGAAAGAATGCGATTTTGTCTGGCAAACACAAGACAAAACCATCCCCTTACAGGTATCAGTCGATATTAGCCACCCCGACACCAAAGCGCGAGAAGTCGCAGGTTTGATAGCAGCGGCGCGATATTTGCACTGCGATGAGGGCGTAATTATCACGCTAGATCAGTCGGCAGAATGGCAGGAATCGGGTGTGTCGATTAAAGCGATACCTGCATGGCAGTTTTTGTTGGGATGATTGTTGCCATTGGACAGGCTGCAGATTTGATGGCGGTTTATGAATTGTTATCAAAGCTTATGTTATGATTTTAGCCAGTAGATATGGGCTGGAATCGTGTTAGGTAGCGCATTAAGATTAACATGTTGAATCAGATAGGGTTTTGTTGTGATGAATTTTTTTGATTCGTGTTACACGGCAAAATTTCCGTATAATTATAGTTATAAAGTTTTGAAGGAGAGTATCCAATGCCTGGATATAGAGTAGGTTCCAAGTGGAACGACCTTAATGAGATAAGGTGTCTCTTAGCATTCAAGCAGCTTGAAGAACGAAATTATCCAAGAAATATGCTTACGGAATTAGCCCAAGAAATTGCGAAAGTTTCTGGGTTAAGCGTTGGTTCGGTAAAAGCAAAAATCGGTAATTACAAGTCAGCTGCAGGCGTTACGGGTCACTCAAACGCATCGTTACAGACAATCTCAATATTTAATAAATATGGTCAGTTAAATTCCGGTCAGCTCCAAGAGATTTTGGCAAGTGGAAAACCCTTATAACATGGTGCTCAACCGGAGCGCGGTTATAATACGGCTTTGTTTTTTCAGCTTTCCGGGCCGCGCCCGGTTAGCTCTACGTTATCCCTTCTAAAACCACGACGTTTTCACCAAACTGAATGGTCATCGCTCCCATATACATCACCAGCCCCAGATGAAAATGCGTTTTCGTCTGCATGATTTCTGAGCGTCGTCTTGGCGTATATCTGCGCTTACGGTTATATTATGATTTTAGCCAGTAGAAATGCGTTTAAATTCTGTTAAGAGTTGAAAGAGGGGAATAGAGATGATAATTGATAGCGCCACAACATCCGATATTATGGAACTGAGCCACCTGTTATCGTTGTTGTTTTCACAGGAAGCGGAGTTTGTGCCAAATCTAGAGCTTCAGCAGCGAGGGCTGGCGCGGATCATTGATAGTCCAGAAGTTGGTGCTGTGTTGGTTGCAAGAGAAGGCGATAAAATTATAGGTATGGTAAGTTTGTTATTTACTGTATCCACAGCTTTGGGAGAGCGGGTGGCATTACTGGAAGATATGGTCGTTTCACCTGCGGGTCGTGGCATGGGCGTTGGTACGAAGCTTCTTTCCGAAGCAATTTCATATTCGCGCATGCAGTTTTGTAAACGTATTACCTTGCTCACAGACCAAAGTAATGAAATAGCCCAGAAATTCTATGCGAAGCAGGGCTTTGTGATGTCAGGGATGGTACCAATGCGTCTGTTGCTTGAATGAGGTCGAGTTCACCATCCTTTCTATTTTCGAGAGCAGTCGCATAGCTCGTATTCAAATATTTGGGTAGAGCCATTGCCCGAAATTGTTTATGTGTTGACCACTTATGACACTTTCGAGCAGGTGGCGAAGCATTTGCCAGATATTAACACCGACTAAAACACAATCAAGTCAGATGCTATTTCATTTGAACGACGACCTTGCCTTTTGAACGTCCTTGGGCAAGGTACTCAAGCGCTTCTTTTGCTTGCTCGAAAGGAAATACCTTGTCGATCACTGGGTGGATGTGTCCAGCCTCAAGAAGATGCGCTATTTCGGTGAGTTGCGTGCCATCGGGGCGTGCAAAGAGAAATGAATAGGTGATGTCCCTCTTTTTCGCCAAGCGCATGATCTTGCGGCTCATCAATCCGAACACGAAGGTCAGGATGAAGTTCAGTTGTCGAGCGCGAGCGAATGCTGCGTCCAGCGGCCCAACGAGAGAGACAATCGTGCCCCCAGGTTTGAGGATGTCGAGCGATTTCTCGATTGCGTCACCCTTGACCGTGCCGAGCACTGCGTCGTAGCCGCCTAGCACTTTTTCGAATGCCTGTTTCTTGTAATCAACCACCTCATCGGCACCAAGGCTGCGCACCAGTTCGACATTGCCCGTACTCGTGGTCGTTCCCACCTTGGCACCCAAGTGTTTTGCCAATTGAATTGAAAAGGTGCCAACACCGCCCGAACCCGCTGGAATGAACACCTTCTGTCCAGCGCGAAGATTGGCGTGCCTCAGTGCTTGCCACGAGGTGAGCCCAACCATCGGTATCGATGCTGCCTGCACAAAGTCCAGATTGGTTGGTTTTAGCACGGCAAGGTGCTCTGGTACCACTGCGAATTCGGCGATAGCACCTGTGCCTAGGTCGAAGATGCTGGCGAAAATGGCATCTCCCGCTTTGAAACGGGTCACGCTACTGCCGACCTCAGTCACCACGCCGGCCAGATCGCTGCCCATCGTAGCGGGAAGCTGTAACTGTATGATTGGTTTGAACATTCCCGTCAGGATCATATTATCGACTGGGTTTACGCTTGCGGCGTGGACTTGTACAAGTATTTCGTCAGCTTTTAGCGTGGGAAGTGGAACGTCGGTAAATCCGATATCAGGTGATTTGCCATAGCGTTTGAAGGTAAGTGCTTTCATTGTTTGATTGTTCATGTCTATTATTTCCTTTTGTAGGATCTGATTAGTTGTTGAGGAAGTTTAGTACCGCAGGTACAAATGATTTGTGGTGCTGAAATACGCCGCCGTGCCCAGAGTCTGGGTAAATCGTCAGTTGGGCATTCGGTAGGCGGCGAGCCATATCGTTTGATAGGCTACTGTTGACCATCAGGTCACGGTCGCCGTTGGCGATGAAAACGGGTTGAGTAATGACCGACAGGTCATCGGGTGCGCTCAGTCCCGCCGTTTGGATGGCTTTCAGCTGGGCTAACCTAGCTTGTAGGGAAATGGGTTTATCGCGATTCTCTGTGCGCTCCTTCAGTCGCGAGAAATAATCTTTCGCAGCGCGTTTGCCCTCTGGGGTGCGCGGGAAGAACAGAAAGTTTCTCGGGTCGCTCAGCGTGAGCGCGGCTTTGAGGTAAGCGATGATAGCGATTCTGTTGATTTCGTCGATCCCGCCGCCACCGCGAGGTCCTGTTCCAGCAAGAATGATTCGACGTATGAGTTCAGGAGCCTGCAAAGCCACCATTTGCGCGACACCACCGCCCAAAGAGAAGCCGAAAATATCTACCTTGCTGAGTCCTAGGGCGCGAATGAAGGCGACGGCATCACGCCCCATCGCTTCAATGTTGTTTGGCACAGATCCGCCCGATGCACCGACACCGCGATTGTCGAAGGCAATCACGCGGCGATGGGCGGCAATACCGTCGATAACCATCGGATCCCAGTCATCGAGCACAGCCATCAGGTGGTGCAGGAAGATCAGCGGAACGCCGGAATCGGAACCTAGTTCGCGGTAAGCGAAAGGCACACCGCCAACATCAATCGTGCGCGTCGGCACATCTTTCCATTTCACATTGTTTGCCTGTCCGACAGAAGTATTATTCTTACTCATTTCTGAATTCTCCGTGAGGGGGTGGATTGCGTATTGTTTGGGTGTTACTATCTAATCGGTACTAACAATATCACCAAATTAAGAGAATGTCACTATCAAAACGATATTAACTGGAGAAATATGTATAACGATCCTTGTCCGATAGCACGCAGCGTGTCTTTTGCTGGCGATTCATGGTGTCTCTTGATCCTGCGTGACGCCCATGGCGGTCTCACACGCTTTGATCAATTTCGGAAAAGTCTTGGCATTGCGCCTACCATCCTCACCCGTCGATTGGCGATGTTGACGGAGGAGGGGTTATTAGAGAAACGGCGTTATTTGGAGCATCCGCCGCGTGAGGAGTATCTGTTGACAGATGCTGGACGCGATTTTTTGCCAGTGCTCTTCATGATTGGTGCTTGGGGACGCCAATACCGAGGTGGCGGCAAGTTAGTTCGTTTTTTCGATGCTGAAACTGGAACAGAAATCAAAGCCGTTGCCGTAGATGAAGTGACAGGTGCGAAGATTGGAACACGTCCGATGCGTATGGTTATGCCAGAAGAAAGTTGACATTTTCTTTTGAACAGGAGATAGGGGGGCGATTAAAACGCCCACTGTGTAATGGTTAAGTAATGTAATAGGAGCACACTATGGGCAAGCAACTACCCGCATTAACCGATGCGTTAGTCACCTTTATCGAACAACAAAAACTCTTCTTTGTTGCCACTGCCGATGACGGGCGCGTGAATTGTTCCCCCAATCAGGGTTAAAGCGTAGTATTGACTGTCTCGGTTATAATAAAACCCATTTTGAGCTCGCTTATCGTATGCGCGTTGGCGATTTTGACGTGATAGATGACAGGATTGTGATGGGTTGTGTTTAAACGTTCAACCCGTTCAGGATGTCGAATCGCAACCATTAACACGGACTAACTCCATGAAGTCAGATACTTTTTCGCTAGATCGCTATTTTGCCCGCATTGGTTATCAGGGCAAGGCAGCGGCAACGGTCGATACGCTCACCAATCTGATGCGCCATCAGCTATTTAGTGTGCCGTTTGAAAATCTCGATGTTCAGGCGGGCAAGATCGTATCGCTGGTTCCCGAAGACATCGCTAATAAAATCCTATCGCAATCACGCGGCGGCTACTGTTACGAAGTGAACGGGCTATTTGCGATGGCGTTAGAATCGCTCGGTATTCCTTATCGTTTTATCGCCGCCCGCCCGATGTTTTATCCTGTCAAACGCCCCAAAACCCACATGGCGATTGTTGCAGAAGTCGAAGGCAAACAATGGTTATGCGACTTGGGCTTTGGTAGCTACGGCTTACGCGCTCCGCTGGCATTAGATCGGTTAGACACATCTGTGCAACAAGACCACGATCAATTTATGCTCACGCGAGCAGGTGACGAGTTTGTCCTTAAAGCCTTTGTCGATGATGCTTGGGCGAATCAGTATGGCTTTAACCTGTCGCCGCAGGAATTTATCGACTTTATGCCAGCCAACTACCTCAACTCGACCCATCCCGATGCGATTTTTGTGCAAAAGCTGCTACTGGTAAAACACCATGCCGACGGTCGAGATATTTTGCTCGGCAATCGCTTAAAACGGGTTCATTGTGGCAGGGTCGAGGTGCAAGAATTATCGGACGATGACGTGGCAGATGTGATGCGGGAGCGGTTTGGGTTATGATGGAGCTTAATGTAAAGCTTTTTATGTGGTAGAGGCGTTATATTGTGTTGTGTTTTGTTTTGTGCTACTGTCGTATAATGAAAAACTTTTATTGATGAAAGCTAAAGAGCGAGTTACATTATATATGGATGAAAATGCTGTACGTCAAGACAAGGTCTTCATGGATTTGTTTGGAGAAGATGGGTTTAAAACGGTTACGAAAGCTGAACTTGAGGCTTATTTACGTCCAGTCAACACTGATCACAGTGTTAACAATTTGGATTGGGAATGGTTTAATAGCTCATCATCAATTTAATTGATATGACAGATCCAACATCCTTTGAGCAGAAAATTATCGATAAAATTGACATGATTCTTAAGAGTCATGCTTTTTCTGCGTCTAGTGCTTGGAAAACGCTCTTTATTGCAGAGTATAGAAATCATAAAAAAGAAATTAAACAAGAAATGGGGATTCAGGAAGATTCTGTAGAGAATAAAATGGATCGTCACAAAGTGGCAGCAGCTTTAGTTCTTGCTATTTTGCATGCAAAGCCAACATTAGGTTCAGAAAAAAAGCCGATAACAATTGGTGAAGCTCTTTCGGATCAATATATTGCTTATTATATTTCTTTGGCAATTATGGTTCTTTTTATGCGAAAAGAAAAATTTTTTCTGTCGGTTACTCCAGATGACGCTATTATCGACCTGATTAATATTGATCCGATACACCATTGTGAGGGAAGCTCTTATAAAAAAGAGTTTTTGGCTCTTTTGTACCGTATTTCCCAACGAGACTCAACTTACTACATTTCTTACAAGCCGTATGCGCACATTTTTTTCTTAATTGAACATCATTATCGCTGTAAAAATAAAAAGCTATTATTCTAGATCACCAAGATGGTCGGCAAGTGGAAGGCTAGTCAATCAACCCGAACAAAATCGAGTGGCTGTTGCACAGCTTTGGGGTTAGTTAATTAAGTCATGTAAGGCAAGCGGGCAGAACTCGTTTGGTTGTTTATGTATTGTTATCAAAGCTTATGTTATGATTTTAGTCAGTAGATATGGGCTGGAATCGTGTTAGGCTGCGGATTAAGATTAACATGTTGAATTAGATAGTATTTTTTGTGATGAATGTTTTGAATACGTGTTATGCGGCAAAAGTGCCGTATAATTATAGCTATCCTGACGCTTCGCGTCAGGATAGTGGGGTGCGAGTTTGAAAGTCGTTGCAACCGACGCTGTGCGCCGTATAGCAACTCCTTCGAGCACACAGCAAAAACTTTTGCTAAACTGCGTTTATCGCAATTTTTAACTGGTGCTCAACTCGCACCCCATTAGATTTTTAGTTCGAAATTATATGAAGGAATATGAAAATGGGATATGAAGTTGATTTTGTTGCCGTTGGAGAAGAGACAAAGAGTGGCGATGCGATCGCAGTACGCTTCGGTAATCTAAAGGGTCGTCGCGATGAGCAAACTGTCATTGTGATTGATGGAGGCTATAAAAAGTCTGGTGAAAATCTTGTTTCTCATATCAAAAACCACTATTCAACTGATGTAGTTGACTTGGTTATCTTGACGCATCCTGATTCTGATCATGCCTCTGGCTTACACGTTGTCATAGAGGAAATGACTGTCAAAAAAATATGGATGCATAAACCATGGGAACACAATGAAGGTAAGGCGATTGGCTTTGCTGATGGTCGTGTTACTGATAATAGTATCTGTTAGGCGACAATTATCTTGTCCACTCTGACGACAATTATCTTGGCTGGTTGAGTGAGGCGTTATGATGACGATTTTCTATCTTTATTTGAGGAATATCGTTGTCAGGCAAAAGAATCACCGCTCAACAGAGGGCAATGTATATGAAATTTCGTCAACAAGACTTAACCCAATCGGTCAGTGCAGCTAAAACAGGTATCAGTGAGCGCTCTGGACGTCGAATCGAGAAAAATCCTACAGGCAATTGCACACCAAGACAGTGGCGCACCCGAAAAGATCCATATGAAGCCATTTGGTCTACTATACTTGAACCCATGCTCATTCATGAACCCACCTTAACAGGATTAACGCTATGGGAATATCTTGACGACAATTACCCAAATCAGTATCCCTACGCAAGTTTAAGAACCCTACAACGACGGGTAAAGTTTTTTAGACATACCAAAGGACCTAGTCAAGAGGTAATCTTTCGCCAAGCCATGCCAATAGGAATTCAGAGTTTATCGGACTTTACGCGACCAGATACACCGATCACCATCAAAGGTCAGCTTTTTGAACATCTTATTTATCAATTTAGACTCGCTTACAGCGGTTGGCGGTTTGCGATGGTGATGCAAGGTGGAGAGAGTTATGCAGCTTTATCTGAGGGGCTGCAAAATGCGTTAATGATATTAGGTGGAACGCCA
>CANNKG010000207.1 GCA_947505105.1 Methylococcaceae bacterium
GTAATCAAGATAATGCCATGCGGCAAAGCAATAGCATCGAGAAAACGTGATAAAACGGCACCGGAAAAGCCCAGATTTTCAAAATCGAAAATGACATTGCCTTTATCCAACAGGCGTATCACCACGCTTTCACCATACATGGTCGGTAAAGTTGAAACACGCATATCCAATTCTTTGCCTTGGATGGCCAATTTAATTCGTCCATCTTGCGGCAAGCGCCGCTCAGAAATATTAAGCTTTGACATGATTTTGATACGCGATATGACGGCAGCCGTTGACGTAACCGGCGGTGCATCTAAATCACGTAATACGCCATCAACCCGTAAGCGGACAATCAGGCGCTGCTCGAAAGGCTCGATATGAATATCTGAAGCCCGATATTCCAGCGCTTTTTGCATGATTAAATTAACGATACGCACCACTGGCGCTTCGCTGGCCATATCTTTGAGATGTTCAATATCCTCTTCGATAAAACTATCCCCTTGCATATCATCAATAATGCGATCCATGCTCGATTTGCCAGAACTAAATTGCCTTTCAATTTCTTCGTTTATTTCTGAAAGTACGCCAATTTTTACGATGACTTGTTTATCAAAAGTCATGCGTAATGAGTCAATAGCGAACGCTTTAGCCGGATCAACAACAACAATGGTTAATTCTTCTTCGGTATCAGCAATGGCAAGCAGCTTGTGTTCTCTAAAAAAACGCACAGAGACCGCCTCGCCAAGTGGTGGCGCAAGCGGATAATCCGATTTTTGGATTAACGCCAGACCGGTTAGCTGAGCAATGGCCAAGGCAACATCTTTTTCAGAACAAATCCCTAAGCGGATGAGTAATTCAGGCAGTCCATCACCACCCGCCTGTTCCATCATTAATAGCGCAGGAGGTAAACCGACATCAATTTGTTCCATCAAACGCTGCACACGGACTAATTCAACTTGTGTCAGTTTGTTTTGTTGAAGAAGTAACGCCGACAATTCGTTATAAAACGTCTGCTTATCGCTGATGTTATACAAAATGGTAAATTCCTATTATGTGGCGTATTAAGAATATTATTTGTCTTTAAGTTTAGGTAACACGTTATAAATACCTGTTAATTGTTTTTTGTAATCTCGGGTGACGGCTCGTGCATCAGTTTGATTTTGAACAACACGCGGGGTAATTAAGACAATTAATTCATTACGTGTTTTTTGTCGACTGGTCGAGCTAAATAAATCACCAACCCAAGGCAAATCCATTAATAAGGGAATACCGGATTTTGAATCTTCTATGTTATCCGATATGAGTCCACCCAATACGACAGTTTCTTCGCTATCAACAACCACAGAACTATTAATAGATCGTTTAAGAACAGACGGCGAATCAATAGATGAGGTTTGTGTTTTAGATGGCGTGTCGACACTTTGCTCAATATCCATAATAACTACACCACCTGAATTAACACGAGGTGTGACTTTTAAGGTCACACCGGTTTCAAGCATTTCAATAGAGCTGGTTTGAATTGGATTAGCACTACCGCTGTTAGTATTAGTCGATTGACTGGTTCTAATAGGCACTTTATCACCCACTTGAATTCGCGCTTCTTGATTGTTTAATACCATCAGTGAGGGTGATGAGATAACACTGATATTTTTTCTTTCCGCTAAGGCATCTATCGAGGCTTTTACGTTACTCGATTTACTAATTAAATAGGAAAACCCTGATGTGGGTGTCGATAAAGCCAAGTCAGCAATACCTGAATATTCACCATTAGGGATATTATCAAATGTCCATTTCACCCCATATTTAATACTATCATCTAAATTGACCGATAAAATTGAGGCATCAATATGAACTTGTAAAGGCATGACATCGAGTTCAGTAATGACTTCACGAACGATTTTATAATCAGGCGTTGTCGCAACAGTAATCAAGGTATTATTGACCTCATCGGCGGTGATACGAACTTCGCCAATGCCGGTAATATTGCCGCGTTTATTTGTATTAGACAACGAACTGTTAGACGACGGAGTATTCGACGTTGTTGCCGTATCGGTTTTATTGCTGAGCGTGGTGCTTTTTGAGCCGGGTGCAAGTGATGCCGATTTACTTCGACTCATCGTGCCGGTCTGATTAAAAATATCATTGAGCGTTGCGGCTAATTCAACGGCTTTAATATGTTGAACTCGATAGACATGAACGCTACCACTTACACCGGTTTTAGAACGATCTAAACGGGTTAACCAGGTTTTTAATTGTTCAATATATTTGGGCTGTGGGGTGATGACTAAAATCGCGTTTAAACGTTCAATAGGTAAAATTTTGAACATCTCTTCCAAAGGACCGCCTTCACTCGATCCAAAAATTTCGCTTAATTCTTTATTGATGGTTTCAGGATCAACATAATTTAAATGGAATAAACCAAAGGACAATCCTTGAAGCGTATCGACATCGAAAATATTGACGGTCTCTTCAATATTTTCAAGTTGCTCCGATGTTCCAGTGACCATAATTAAATTTCGCACCACATCGGTTTTTAATAAGGCAGTTGGTGCTAAAAGAGGTTTTAAAATATCCACCATCTGTTTCGCACCGACAAAGGATAGCGGGATAATTCTAATCTGAAAGCCAGGCGATAAACTTGAGCCAGATAATTTAGGTGATGAGCTTGAGGGGATTGCGGTGGTTGCTAATTGTATTTGGTAACTGTTGCCACTTTTGACCAATACCGCATTATTCAGTTGTAAAACCATTTCTAAAGTCGACAATAAACTTTCTTCGGTGAGCGGTTTAATGGTGCGTAAACTGACTTTACCAATTACACGAGGGTCGAGCACATAATTTTTATTCAAGGTATCATTTAAAACAACACGAATAACTTCTACCAGCTCTGCATTTTCAAAATTT
This sequence comes from Methylococcaceae bacterium, assembly GCA_947505105.1. Lineage (GTDB taxonomy): Bacteria > Pseudomonadota > Gammaproteobacteria > Methylococcales > Methylomonadaceae > SXIZ01. Next base: position 2,887 of record CANNKG010000207.1, read on the forward strand.
AAAATATATTTACCTTCCGCTTGTGCTCGATTATTTAAATGGTTGGATTTATCAACCATCAATCCAGAGCCTTGGTAAATTTCAACTTGATTGATGGGCGATGAGTTTTGTTGTTGCCCCCCTTTTGTTTCATGATCTTTTTCTTTAACACCACTTACGCCTTTACCCAGTACTTTATTCGTTATGCTATCGTTTGAATTATCTAATGGTTGTTTTTTTAAAGGCCCTGGCTCAATAGTTTCACAAGCCGTTAAAAAGAAACCTATCACTAGGCTCAGACTAGACATAATGAAAAAATTGCTAATTGAATGAATTGACACTTTATTGTGCATAGGGATTTGCGCCTGGATTATTAGGAATTTCCATAGGAAAGTCATTCGGCATGACTTCTGGATAGTTTTGCATCATGGGATTTGAAATCATTGTTGTATTTGGTTTTGTATCAACTAGCATCAGCTCTTTAGATTGGTCGCTTTTGGATAGGCTTATCTTGTCTTTTTGTACAAATACGACTTTCCAACCTTGGATATCATCGCCTTCTTTAACACGATGACTTAAATTTTTATCATCGATAAGTAAAGCCAGTAAATACTTAGGCGTTAAAATAACGCCTGTTAATTTAAATGACAATGCATTCCCATTATCTCCTTGAGCAGATGAGGCTATGGATGCAATAGGCTTACGTCCTTCTATGAATAAAGGCGCATTAATAATCGCTTCATAATCTTCTTTTACGGTTAATCCATTGTGTGCTTCGGGAAGATTGTCAAATAGGTTTTTTGTTGTAATGGGTTGATGTAATTGCTTTGAAAAATTGACATCATCTTGCCGAAAGGCTTGCCATTGCCAAAAGATCAAGGTCAGCAACAATAAACAGCCAATACCCAGTAATAAAATGGATTTATATTGATTAAACAATTGGATTTTCATGGCGTGGGACTTGGAATAAAACTGGCTATATCAGCCGAAACATACACTTTATCGACGGGTTCTATTTTACCCGTGTTTACATTACGTGATCCGGACATGCCAAGAATTTTAATTTTGTCTATCAGCATAAAAGGTTTTGCTGACTCCAATTCAAATAGAATAGTTTGTAATGCTCGCATAGAGCCAGAAAATCTGACATTAATACTTATTTTTAATAATCGTCCCATTTCTTTTTGAGGATTATTTTGCGTACTGCTCAATTCACCACCCGCATTAGCAACGGCATTTTTTATGCGTTGCTGCATATCAGCGGCAGCCAGTGGAATAGAATTTTGAGTATTGAAAATAGCGGATGATTTAATGCTCTCTTTTAATGTAGAAACTTGTTGAATAATAGTATTACGACTTTCAATAATAGTGGCATAGCTCTCAAGCCGATGCTCAAGTTTTTGGATGGCTAATTTTTTTTCCTCATACTGATTAATCAAAGGAAAAAAGACACCGCTAAATAAAATAAACAAAACGAGAAAAAGCAAACCCAGCGCTATTCCACGTTTTTGTTGCGGATTAAAGCGATCCATCTGCATGGGCATGATGTTCAATCCGAGTTTCTAAGGTAAACATATCCATGCCAGCACGACTATCCTGAACAACCGGCGAAACAAAGCTAGTCTGTTCAAAATAAGGCGATGCTTCAAGTAGACCGATTAGCGCAGAGGATGATTTAGATAAACCTTCTAATCGCAGTTTATTTTCCGAAAGGTCAAAGCTTTTTAACCAAGTATTGTCAGGTAAAATTCCTGTTAATTCTTTTAAAATAAGGGTTGTTGATGGCGTTTGTTGCTTTAAGTTATTAACAGTGCTTGCAAGTTCTAATGTTAAATTAGCATCTGATTTTAATTGTTCCACTTGTCCTGCTTTTCGTTGTGCATCGGTCGTTTGTCGTTCAAGTTCAGAGAGCCGATGACTTAGCGACCAAAAAGGAAAAATGATGGACACAGCACAAAGCAATAGAAAAATACTACCCAGAATACGTGCAAAAATTTCAGTCGTATTGCCGCGTGTAGGGTGTAAATCTTTTGACAATAAATTATAGCTTTGTGCCTGAGATTCAGATTTTATGTTTTCCAAACCGTAGTCATAGCAAATAATATCAATAGGCATTCCCCAAGCCATAAATTCATCAAAAAAATAATTCAATTTTTTCTTAGTGATACAAGTTAATTCCACATAGATTTGATTATTTTCTTTATTCTTTCCGAGTAAACGCGCTGAGTAATACGCTTGATTGGCGTTTAACGGCGTATAGCGATCCAATTCATAAGCAATAACTTGATTAAGATTTTCTTGTGCGGCAATGGGTAAACTAAGATTTCGTCTTAAGACCTGATGATGATTAAGTAGCAGAACTTTTTTAGCCGATTGCCAATTTGAATGTTCTTCAAAAAAAGCCTGGCATTGTATTTTTCCCTCATTGTGTAAATAAAAATGAGCCAGTTTTTTTTCAACACCGGCTTCCATGCCATAAAAATCAACCTGAAAATTAGTATAGCGGATAAACAGCAAGGCTTGTCTATTAGTAAAAAATAACAATCGAAACCATGATGGCATTAAAATACTTAACTCATTAATCCACCAATGCCAAAAATTAAGTATCATCATTATAAAGTCCTGACACCAGTAATTTCGGCTGAAATTTCATACAGCCCCTCATCAGTTTTCCGAGTACGAATGACTTCAAACAGCGCTTTCATAGAAGGAAAGTGTGAATTATCAGTGGCGGCAATTTCAATTTCTATCAACACGCCAGCATCGATAGACTGATGAGCAGTAAATAAAATACCGGAACTACTCAGGTTTTTACAAGTGCCTTTAAAGAAATGAAATGAATCTGAAAATCGATAATGTAGATCGCTTTCAAGCGCCATCCGAACAAATCGGCGCTGTTCACTGTATTCAGAATCGCCACCACTTGACATAATAAGTTTATAGACTTTTTAATAGATTTTCAGCCAATTCTTTTTCAATAAATTGCCCCGATTTTTTTCCTAAATCTAGGGCTTTTTTCAATTCTTCAGCCGCATTATTCTTATCATTCAGTGCCGAATAAATTACCCCTAAATGATAACGAAATACGGGAACATCCGGGGATATAACAACAATGAGTTTCATCGCTTTAAGTGCTTCGTCATGATGACCTGATTTAAATAAGGCCCAGGCATAAGAATCAGCGAAATAAGCTTGTTTAGAATCCTTAAAGCGTTCGGCTAATTTCATTGCTTTGCTAATATTTTCAGGTGTGCCAAAACGATCAAGCAATAATGAGACTAAATTATTAACGGCAATATCCATAGTAGGTTGCTTAGCTACTAAGGATTCATAGCTCGTTAGGGCACGATTATAATCATTGGTTTGCTCATAAATAGAGGCCAAATTCATTAATAGATTTGAGTTGTCCGGATTATTCTGCAAACCCTGCTGTAAACTGGCTATCGCTTTTTCTGTTTGTTTTTCCTTAAACAGCAACTGTGCCATCATCTCATAAAAAGGAACGACTTTAGGTTTCAATGCAATCGACTTTGAAAGCAAGGCTATTCCTTCATCCGTTCGTTTATCTAATACCAATAATTGAGCCTTTAAAGCAACGGCAACATCTATATCAGGATGTGCTCGGCTAAATTCATCCAAATAAGACAACATGACATTCCGCTGCTTGAGTGTTTCATAGCAGGACATCATACCCATTAAAGCATCTGATAAAGTTGGAGTGGCGGTTAAGGCTTCCCGATATTGGTTGACAGCCTGATCACATAGTCCCTGACCTTGGGAAATCTTTCCGCTTAAATATTTAGAAAAACCGAGTCCCAGTGGTTTGCCAGCAATTAAATCCGCAACTTGTTGAGTGCCCAGCCAATCCTTTTTAAGTAGGCGAACCTGCGCTAAAGCCTGCAAAGCACTAGGGTGGTCAGGATTAATTTTTAGTGCCTTAGTCAATAATTCTTCGGCCCGTGTTACATCTTTACTGGCGACCATTTTTGAGACCACCGGCATAATCGCATCAAAATTCTGTGGGTTAATGGTCAACGCTTTGCGAAAATTTTCATCCGCTAATTCGGGAGAGTTTTGTTTTATATAGGCTTTAGCCATTAAGACCAAGGCTTCATCTTTATCCGGATAGTCACGTAAAATACCCCGCAACTCGGCAATGGCTTCATCGATCTTATTAGCGATCAATTGCATTTTTGCTTTTAATAGCAGCGCATCATAATGACGACTATCTTCAGCTAATACTTCATTCAGTGTTTTTTCAGCTTCGGCAGTATTATTTTCTTGAAGTGCAATAGCGGACAGCAAGACTTTCGCGTTTAAATTTTCTTTGTTATCTTTTTTATGGTTGATCACCCAATTTAAAGGTTCTTTGGCTTCGGCAAATTTTTGGCGAGAGAGAAATAATTTAGCTAAACGAAGATGAAGTTCACTTGACTCCGCTTGTTGTGCAATAAATTCTTGGGTTTTAGCAATAACCTGATCCGGTTTTTTTTGATTTAAGTAATCAATAAAAATCAGTTTAGCTTGTAAATCGCTTGGAAACTTAACCAGTAAATCAGTTAATATTTTTTCA
>CANNKG010000208.1 GCA_947505105.1 Methylococcaceae bacterium
ACGTCATTAAAAGCCACGGCTAATTGCTCATCCAATCCCCCGACCACATCGAAAACATCGCGCCTTACTAACAGGCAGGCGGCTGTAACGGCACTAAAGGATTGGTGTAAGAATGCTCGACCGAAATATCCGGGATGATGCCGCCCGACTTTGTAATGCGCATGATTCCCCACCCCGCCTATCCCTAAAAGAATCCCTCCATGCTGCAAGCTGCCGTCCGGATACCAGAGCCGAGCGCCTACGCAGCCGATGTCCGGACGCACCGCGAAAGAAACCATTTCTTCCAGCCAATCCGGGGTCAATATTTCAATGTCATTGTTCATTAAACAAAGCAGTTCGCCCCGAGCCAATTGGGCGGCTTTGTTATTTAGGGCGGAGAAGTTAAACGGCGATTCATCCCGTAAAATACTGAAGCGATCCTTGGGCAAGCGCTCAAAAAGCTGCTGCGTTGCCGCCTCAACACTGCCATTATCGACAATGATGACTTCATAATTTTCATACGTTGTGCGCTGTATCAGCGAATCCAAACACATGCCCAATAAATCGGCACGATCTCGGGTGGGAATAATAATGCTGACCAAGGGTTGCGGCGACGGACAGGAAAAACGAACCCGATTGAGTGTGGAGACTTCGGGCGCCGGCATCACTTCCGCATTAATGCCGCTGCGCTTTAAATGATCGGCAACCGCTTTTCGGCCGGCTTCGACAGCGTAATTTTTTTCTCCTGCCGCCAAAGCGGTACTGCCCGCAATGGCCCGCCAGTGATATAAAATACGGGGGATATGAACTATCTGTTCCGGTTTCAGCTTTTCCAGCACACGCAATACTAAATCGTAGTCTTGCGATCCTTCAAAACCTACACGGAAACCACCTAGGTCGCGTACTACTTCCGTTCGATAAACACCGAGATGAGAAACCATGTTTTGCGCCAACAGCAGTTCGTAATTCAATTCGCATTTGAAATACGGATCGTAACGCCGGTTTGATTCGTTAATTTTATCCTCATCCGAAAAAATCAGCCCGGCATCAGGATGCCGGTTGATGGCCTCCGTCACCCAATACAAGGCGTGTTCCGCCAACAAATCGTCATGATCAAATAAAGCAACAAATTCGCCCTGAGCAAGTTCTAAGGCGGAATTGCTGGCACGCGAAATATGGCCGTTTTGGTCACGATAAACGACTTTGATCCGATGGTTTTCCCGACAATGGCGCGCCAGCGTTTCACGCACTGCCGGATCGGTTGACGCATCGTCAGCGATACAAAGCTCCCAATTCGGGTAGAGTTGTCCACGAACCGATTGAATCGCTTCATCCAGAAACGAAATGGGAGGGTTATAAACGGGCATCACGACCGAAATAAGCGGTTTAGCCTGAAAGTCGGCTATATTTGATTGGATTTTCACTCGATCCGCATCTTTCAGCGTGTCATAGCGGCATAACCATTCAGTATAATCATTCCGATCAACTTCGGGCAAAGCGATATCCGGTCTAATCTTTGAATCGGACGTTCCATTTCGATCGCCGCCGACGAAAAGGATACGTCGTTTAACTCCGGCCCAGCCTTCTCGTAAAAATACGCGCGATGCTTTTTTGACGCTCTTAGTTATGCCGCCGCTAATGCGAAAAATGCTCGGTAGCAATTTAATTAAGTTGCTCAGGTTTTTTGCTTTTAAAGATAGCTTGCGCAGGGGAGCGGTAATGCGCCAGCTTGAACTCATGTAAGTTTGTTCAATGATTTGCTCAAGGTTGAGGATATGATTGTTTCTTTCAGCCACAATTCGATTAAGATTGTCAACCTGCCTATCTCGTTCGGCCCTTGCTGTATCTCGTTCTGTCCTTATTGTATCTCGCTCAGTCCTTAATATATTTCGTTCAGCTTCGACTAGACTAAGACTTCGCACACGATCCATAATATTCAAAAAATCTTCACGCCGCCATTCTGTATGCCATTTTTCAAATAAATCCGCGCTTATTTGCCGAGCAAACGTCATATCAGGTCTAACACCATTACCAAACTGTCCGCCAATTCGGTAGTAAGCACTATAATTATCGACAAAAATGAAGTCATTGTAAGTTGCCACCTGCAACCAGAAATCCCAATCTTCATATAGATCAAGCGATTCATCCATGCAACAGCCGTCGTCCACGATTGATCGAGAAAACAATACCGCATGGATAGGAATATAATTTCCAGCCAGCAACAGAGTTCGATCAAAAGGCTGGCAATAATTGTTGTCGATAGGTTCCTTTTGTTCATTAACACCAATTACACAACTATAAGCCGCTTTCTTATCTGGATTGCGCCTCAAAATATTCACTAGCACTGATATATGCTCGGGCATAAACCAATCGTCATCATCGAGAAAAATCAGGTAATCTCCACGGGCGTTACTCAATCCTACATTACCTGCACGACTTCTGCGTAACACGTTTCCGGTATCGACAATCCGCAAGGGAAAATGTCCGCACCATTCGCCCAGTTTGGAATGTTCTTCACCTTTTGCGTTTACCACGACCACTTCGATATTGGGGTAGGTCTGCAAAGCAACGGAATCCAGCGCTTCTGACAAGGTAAGTCTATCCATGCTGCGGATGATTACGGAAACCAGCGGAATATCCTTAACATCCAAATTTAGCCCTAGCCTCTTTTGGCGCTTATGTTCGGATTGATAAATCTTAAATGGGTCATCCGCCAGTTCTTCGGTGGAGACCACGAGATAGGCTTCCGCCGCCGTCACCTCTGCCGGCAAGGTATAAGTGCGGTAGCGATTAAGTGCGGCTATATCTAAGTCGTAGCGCTGCTTCTCGTTTTGAGAGATAAAGCATTCCATTGCCGCCATCTTGCGTTCAGTAAGATCGCTGATATCGAGTAGCACATTCGGGGGTAATGGCACCCCTATTTCATACAGCGCCAACCGAGGTTTGGAGGGCACCCGTCTGACAGCTTCGATGACACACATGGCGACAGCCCGGTGATCGGGATGCATTTCCAGAAGGGAAGGGGCATACACCAGATTTGCAGCGGTATTCAATATCTCATCGACAATCCGCCTAATTAAAGCTTCTCCGTAAGTCACACCACGATCTTGCAGGCGCCAAAATTTCGGTTCGCCATAGCCAAGAACGCTAGCCGCTTTTCGGCTTTCCGCTTCACGGATTTCTATGATGGTCTGACGTTCTGTGTCGTCCGCCGCACAAAAAGCGCCATCGGTCACAATCACCACATGCACCGATACGCTTGCGGCGAGATGACGCAAAATAGCCCCACCACAGCCGAAGACTTCGTCGTCGGGATGGGGTGCGAAAATTACTACGGAATTCGCGTCAATACATTGGATCGAATGATAAGGGATAAGTTTGTTTTCCATTGAAATCCGGTTTGAGAAATTTGAGAATGGGGTTTTAGTGAAAATCTGTATCTCCACCCATCAGCCACCATCGGTCCTGCAATTCAGATGCAGGAATACCCGGAGTCCAGCATATATTGGGCAATGGTATATCTAAAGGTGTAATCTCACCGCTGCTTCCTGCCAACAAGGGGGCATGCTGCGCCGTAATCCAAGCATAAGCCAACGCCTTATCCAGATTCCCGGCCAAGCGACGCATACTGTTAACTAAAATTGGAATGCGCTTTGGTGGTGCAATGAGATCTACAAGCTCCACGCTGTCTTCCAAAATACGAACTACGAATAAACCTATGGGGTTTCCAGTCCAGCGCGAAGAAACCAAAAATATTCGATAACTTAAAGTGGGATGGTTGAGGTAACGGTGCTGTACATAGTCCCAATTGCGTACGCCGATAACTTGATCGCGTAGGGCTTCAGCCATTTCGTCCCACAACTGATCAACCACTGCGTGCTGGTCGGCCTCCAAGGCGCGGATGCGTATCTTTAAATTTGGACGGGTTTGCATAGACGGCCAAGTGACACGCATGATCTCTCCGACCTGTTCGTAAAGGCCTAAGCGAGCACCCAAACGGTACGCTCTTTCCGATGGAAAACCGAAGGCCAAGGGAAATAGCTTTCCGTGTCCGACAAATCGTTCTGCAAAACTAGTGGTTGCCAAGAAAAAAGGGCCTTTTCGGGTCAGGATTCCACGTTGCTCAGGCTGGACCATCACATCCCCGATTTGTACGGCTGTTGCCGGAGAGCCAAATAGGTAGATAGCTCGCGGCATCCCTCCATAGAAAGCGATTGCTTGTCCATCGCGACGCACCAGGGCTCCCAGTGTATCAAGTCCATAGTACTTCCAGCGCCAAAGTTCGGGAGCCATCTCATGTCCGAAAGCTGTCTGGAACAACGCTAATAGCTCAGATTCGTTAGATGGATGAGCCCAATCTAAGTCCCAAGTTTGCTTTGTCTTGCCAACCTGTTTTAGGGGAGATATTTCCAAATTCGGTTTCGATGCCGAGCTTGGTATTTCCCAAGTAAAATGGCTCCGCTGTCCATTTGGGTGTGTTATTCTTGCCCAATAACGTGCAGGCCCCAGTAGGCTCCAAACTGATGCCGGGATGCTATTGAGAATAACGGGGCCGCGGTGGTAGATAGCTGGGATTAACAGAGGGTGAGGGCTAAGTTCGAGCAACCAAGCTCCGTTTTGATGCATGGGAAGGTTAAAAATTGGCGCGGTTGTGCAAATGCCAATATCATGGAACTGCCCTACTTTTGACGGAAATTGTTGTTCAAATTTCCGGCGTAGCCTATCCATAAGCCAAATACTTGGAAAATGTTTGCGCATGTAACGCAAGCGAGACCACACAACATGTTCCGATTTTGCGGGGTCGTGTCGCCATTGATGTACCGCCCTGGCTTTCGGAACTAACATTAGCTCAAAACCGGCCTTGACAAGACGGCGACAGAGATCCGTATCCTCGTAATACATGAAGAAAACAGGATCAAAAAGCCTACCAACGGTGTCAATTGCTGATCGACGCAGCAACATATGTCCCCCCGAAAGCATGTACTGGCGTATTGGCCGGGAGGCGTATAAACATCGCAGTGCATATGCCCTGAAACGCATCGAGAGCCAGTACCCAAAAACGGGAAACCTGAGCCCAATTGCAAGTATCCATTCCCATGCGGGGGTTTGCATTTGTCCCGGCGGCAGTAAAAAAGTTCCTGTTTCGTCCCATTGAGCAACTGGTGATACGGCGCCAGCCTTCGGATGGTGCAGCAGGGTACTAACCAATGTTTGCAGGCAACCCGGAAGAATGAAAGCATCGGGATTAAGCAGCAATACCCACTCGCCTACAGCCTGTTCAAACGCCAGATTGCAGGCGCGTCCAAATCCCAGATTTCTTGGAGCAACCACTAATTCGGCTCTATTGGGTAGGATCTTGCGCAAATTATCAGTTTCAGTTCGATCATTACTGTTATCAACAACAATAACCTGAGCTGAAGGATCGTCAGCCAATACGCTATCAACTGCACGAGCAGTCAGTTCGTGGCAAAAGTAATTGACGATTAGGACAGAAATCATAGCGAAAACAACTCAGTCAATTGCTCGCGTATGCCAGCGATGCATCAATTTCACTAAACCGGGTTCCGGCAGGGAGTCTTCGATGTGCAGGATAGCTACAGCTTGTGCGCTATCGTAGATGTGTATGGCATCTTCGCTGCACAGATAGACAGCTACATGAAACTCTCCCTTACGCAAAGGCAGCGCGGGAAAGTCGATAGTCACCTCGCCCCTGCCGTGCTCGTTCCGTTCGATGAGCACATTTTCGGAGTGGCTCATTACAGCGGCTACAGTCATCAGTGTACCGTAATTGATGGTCATGCCAATAGTAGGTGCCGGCAGTTGAGGGTCGGATTCGAATTGCAATCGGATGGACAGGTCGTTTTCACCGGGCTCCCCCCGCAGCACACTTCCCGCTATGCCATCCAGGCTGACTTCAACATGGCTGATACGAGCATAGCCTTGTAGTGCAGCATGTGGATTTGTTGTCATCGGCGAGTCTGGTTCGATTTCCATGTCACCGAGCAAAAAGGCGCTGTAGCGCTGTATCACCGCCTGCGGTTTGCCTAACTGCATAAGTTTGCCATGATTCAGCCACAACACGCGGTCACAAAAAGCTTCTATCTGATACAAAGAATGCGAACAGAAAAGAATGGTTTTGCCCGCTGCTTTCATGCTACGGATACGTTCAAATGATTTTCGGGCGAATTCACCATCCCCTACAGATAAAGCTTCGTCCACCACGAGAATATCCGGGTCGACTGTGGTAGCCACAGAAAACGCCAGCCGCACATACATCCCGCTGGAATAAGTCTTAACCGGTTGATCAATAAAATCGCGAATACCGGAGAAATCAACAATTTCTTCAAAGCGCTCCTCAATCTCCTGTTGCGATAGCCCCATGATGGCGGCGCTCATAAAGACATTCTCGCGGCCACTGAATTCAGGATTAAAACCGGCTCCCAGCTCCAGCAACGCCGCGACTCGCCCCCGTACTGTCACTTCTCCATGGGTGGGTGTTAAGGTGCCGCATATCAGTTGCAGCAAGGTCGATTTCCCTGAACCATTTCGTCCGACAATACCCAGCACCTCGCCTTTGGCAACTTCAAAGCTAACATCCTTTAGCGCCCAAAACTCACGATAATACTGACGTCTACCGCGCCATAAAAATTGCTTAAGACGGTCATGCGGCTGGTTGTAAAGTTGATAACACTTGCTGAGGTTTTGAACGCGAATGGCGATGCTCATTCTGGCTTTACTCCATAAGTATCGGCACAGAAAGTGAGCTGTCGTTGGAGAAACTCGCTGAAGCGAACACGAAAGGCGGCGTGAGTCGCTTTGCGGATTGTGTCTATTTGCGTTTCGGTTAGTCTCATTTCTTTAATTTTTCCTGGAAATTTATTGCTTGGACGATTGACCCGATAACCTTGTAATTTATTCACTTGACCAGTCCGCAGTTATCGGCTTGTTTTAATATCCCGGCTCATAATTCTATTCCGGTTGTGATTGCTTCTTGCTCGATAAGTCGTGATCTGTCTCGGGAAATAACCACATCAATTTTTTGGTCGCCAATCGCTGTTTTTAACTGCACTAGAAAGCAATTTTTATCTCCGATAAATTGTTTTTATCGGGAGGTTGAATATATAAGTCGATATCGCCGCCTTTGACATCGTCATCGACTCTGCTACCGAAAAGAATAACTTTTGAGCCCTGTCCAAAAACATGATTTGCCGCTGACTTGGTCGAGCTTATCTCAAAATCCTGGAGTCTCATGTTCTATCCTTAAAATCAATTGGGGTGCAACCGTTGGTTGTTAAACATTTCCGCATCGTCTTTACCCGTTGTTTACGGTAATTCAATTTACTTCATGTGTAATTATTCAGTCCCCCTC
>CANNKG010000209.1 GCA_947505105.1 Methylococcaceae bacterium
ATTATTAAAAATAATATGAACTACCATGTTGCACTATACTTTGATGCAATTATTGCATCAAATTTGCATCAGGTTTTTCCCAAAATTAGTCAACTAAAAGTAAGCGCTTATTAAAAACGCATACTTGCCCTTATTCCAGAGCAGATGTTTTTTAAAATTTCATGGCAACTAAGTTTCGTTTTTTTCTACTGTCTCGGAATAATAAGGCAACGCTTTGAGGTCGGGGGCTAAGTGTGCATAGGTTCCGATCATTGGCTTTGGCGCAGTTTCGATTGACTGTTCTGTAATGTCTTGGTTATAAATCAATACTCGACACTAGCATCGATCATGCGCTTCACAAAAATGCCGCAAAGTTCGATATTCCTCCGTTTACCCCTCATGATCTACGTCGGACTGCTGCCAGTCATATGACCAGTATGGGCGTACCCAGATTAACGGTATCTAAAATCCTCAATCATGTTGAAAGTGGAATTACCGCTGTTTATGATCGTCATAGTTATGATCAGGAGAAACGGCAAGCCTTGGATTTATGGGGTCAGAAATTGCTTCAGATTGTAGTTGGATAGAATTGCTTTGAGGCTATAATTGGGCAAAACCAGATCCATCAAGGTTGATTTTTGAATGACCGGTTTATGAACGTAACCACCAGATTAGATATTGAAATAACCGGCGCACTTTAGCTCGTCAGTTTTATTGAATTGTTAGAGCTTGCTCGTGGCCTCATAAAGTTCTTCAAACACATGATCAGGCATCCAAGTCTCGTATTGATCGGGCGCGCCGAGTTTGCGTACAGCAAGGTAGCCGAGAAAAATATGCCTGTGACTGCTTGGCGGTGGCTGCATTGTTCGGATTGAGCTGAACTTGCTATAGTGGTAGCCATAGTCGCGGTTTGATATTTCAGCAGCCTTGACTATGTGTCCGTATTTTTTCGCCGTGTCAGAGTTCCGAGCAGAATAAATCGTCATCTTATCCAAGGAGACAAACGGTCTTCCTTTCCAATCTATTATGTCCATGCGAAAAGTTCCGATATGAGCAAACTAGTTTAGCGAAGGATCAGGAACTGCTACTTCCTGTCCCCAGAGAATTTTGTGTGCGAGCAACTCGGCTTGACGAGCATAGCCCGAAGGTGGCTCCGATACCCGGCCGTGAGCAATTGCGTCGCGAGCTTCTTTTAGCTCCTTAAAGTGTCTAATGTCGTCATCGCCGAGATATGTCCAAACGCACGTTACACACCAAACAAACCGATCAAAGAGGTTATTCCACTTGGCAATGTCTCTAACAATTAGGTCGGTAGTACTTGGCAGTGGAGCGCTTAATCCGTCGCGGAGTAATTGGTTACGCAACTTGCTGGAATGATCAATCCTACCAAAAACAGCGTGTATCTCCACCTCAAGCGATAAGAAGAAGTAAAGGAACCTCTTCAATTGGTCGTCTTCTGCTGTGGCAAGTGAAAAGTATGTGGCAGCCTTTTTATGCAACCTTGGTGCTCGTTCAACTGAAGCTTCAAGAGCTTTAACTACCTGCGCCTCATCAAGTGCACGGGATACTGTCATTTCCGCACGAATATCGAGACGAACATCGTGAACAGCAACTCCATCGACAGTATGCCCAATCGATGCACGGTCAATCTTTCGCAAAGCAACATAGCGCTCGGGTTCGTTAAGAGCGAGAGTGATCGCTGCGACGACTGGCGGCAAAACACGCTCTTCGAGCGATTTTAGAGTTTCTCGTAGACTTTGAAAACTATCGTATGTAGTTATGCTGCCATCTGGCATTTGCATCATTCTCCCAGCTTCACAATCGATCGTCTCGGTTGGGCCTACTACTATAAGTACGAACGGACCTTCCGACTTAACTTCTTGTAGCCAATCTGATTCCGACTCTGCAAAGTCGTCACCTATCAACAAATGACAACCAGCATTAACACTCTTGGAAAACGCTACTTGATAGTCGGAGCCTGCGACGTGTGCCTGTCGTGCCTCTGCGAACCCATCCGGAAGATTAATCCCGCGGATTTCATAGACCGTCACACTTGTGAAGCTTGCAGTAATACCCCCTCTGTCGATTGGATCTCGAAACCCCATCGACTCGAGTGCAAACGAAGAGATAGTTGCTGTCATAATAACGAATACCTTATAACGCCATAACGCCTAGCTAGTTAACAAATAGTTAACCACATATCTTTCTAGAAATAATCTTCGACACGATAATTTATTGAGCTGCATTTAATTTTCCCTTATGTATATCAACGGTGCCAATTAGAGATGACTGGTAATTATCAAATAGCTGACATTGATAATATTAAGCGATAGACCGCAAGGGGGCTACAAAACATTCAAAAACACTAAATACGTCATGCCCGCAATCTCAAACAGGCATGACGTAAACGAATTTAAGTTAAATTATCCGATTAACTTAAACTTACATCATTATTGATAATTTCAAGCACCGGTACATCATGAATACTCGATGGCTTGTAGATATTTCCCAACATCATCCATCTAGCACTACAATCTAAACATCGGTAAACGCGTTCAAAATCACCGTTCGGCTTATTCCTGGTTTTACCAACTTGTTTTATCCCTTTTAATAGCTTTCCTTCAGCATCAAGAGGGTTATATCTACCATTTTCACCAACGGGACTACACAAGTTACACGGCATCATAACAATCGCCCCCCAGTTTTTTCTGCTAGCCATTGATCTATCTGCTGTGTTGTCCAGCAAACCGAATTCGGTCCAATTCGATTTGGTGCAGGGAAAAGGTCTGCATTTACCCAACGCCAAATCGTAGTTCGTGACTTGCCGGTAAGTTGACATACTTCTTTATTTGAAAATAGTTTTCGTTGCATTTCTGTCACCCATAAAAACAGTGAGTTAAAAAATGCCGGACATAAAGCAATGGATCGCTTTACTTGTTGCGAAGGTTACGCCGAATCACCTCAGATCCGAACGAAACATGAGCTAGATACAGATGTACTCTGGAGGTGCAAATTACAACGCCGTTACCGGCTCAGTTTATGTGATTGAAGTTGTCGAAAAGGCCCGCAACAATAATCAACTGATTAGATTCTACCAAATCTACTGAATTTTTAAAGAATTTTACTTCAAATAAATCAATCTTGGCTCAAGTCAAATTCGCTTTAATCTCGGTTGGATCGGCTATGACAATCATTGATGGTATCTTTGTTGATAGCGCAGCACATCAACTTCTATAGCTTCGGCAGATCTGTCAATCGCATTAATTTGATATTGTTTACATGCCAGTAAAAAGTCGTAATTAGTTATGTCAGAAAATTCACAGGCCGCATCTCGCGACAATTGACTCGATTGAAGCATTAACAAGGCAGCATATAGCCTTATTTTTTGTGCGGTCTGAGTTTCGTTCAAACCTTGTAAATATGGATCAGGTATTTCTAATGTAAGTTGCATATGACTTCCTTACCTATCAAATTTTTAAATAATTACATTAGTTTGCGGACATTCGCACCTCGCACCATTAATTTTATCAACCACAACACTTTTTAAATTTTTTACCACTGCCACAGGGGCATGGATCATTTCGGCCTGGTTTCTTAGGCGCTTCTAAGGCGGATGGATGTAATGCTGGAATATCGGTTCGTTTAAGTAGGCGACGAAGATGATTAAATAGCTCTGAAAAACCATGACTGAAGTTAGAAAAATCAGCTAAGAAAATCCAACTCGATTTATGGTTAAGGGCGTCCTGTAAAATTTGCAAGGCTTCAACTTCTTGCTGCCCCTCCATCAAGGTATACGCTAAATTATATTTGGCGTCTATGGCTGTCGGCATATGCTCAACCGCTTTACGGTAAGCGTCCAAGGTTGCTTTAGGTCGATTCATATGGCTAAACAGATTACCTAGACAGAGCCATTGTTTCGCATCTGATGGATTATTCGCTAACCTTTTTCGAACAGTTGCCATCGCTTTGGGAAGTGGTAAAACTTGATTATCGAGTCGACAATTAATAGCTCTAATTTTGGTGTTTGCTGGTTCCACGTCGCCCATCATTTTTATTAATTCAGCGGTAACCGCCATCATAGCCATGGCCGTAAAGGTAAACTCAACCTCTGCTTCGCAAGAGACGCATGGAAATTCATCCGCTAATAAATAATGGTCTCCGGGATCCCCGACAATAACGCCTTTCACTTCATAACGATTAACTGATTTACAGTTAGGGCATTCCAGTTCAAGGCTAAGGGTGTCGTCTTCAGGAAAAAAACCATCACCCATTGAAATCATTATTTGTTTGATACGCTGATATTCTGCGATTGATCGTTCTTCCGTGGATATCATTTCAGGACCCGCATAATTCATGAGTCGTCCGGTTATATAGAAAGTCCGATCAATTAATATCTGCTTACGGCGCAACTCGGGTTTTAATAACTCCAGCAAACGCTCATCCGGTGAAGCCAATATCAATTCACAAGCCGTCTCAAGATCCTGAGACATCAATTTTTGAAAACGAGTGACAGCAAAATCAGTTATAACCTTATCAGGTATGCTACGAAGAACGCTTAGCCCATAAATTTGTTGTGATCTATCCAGATGATCCCATTTTTCAATAATTGACACTTGAGCTGCGCGCCCCATTTTCCTTAACGCATTTTGTGCGCTTTCACAAAGAAAATCTCCTTTATCTTCGCCCATGCCTGTGATCAGCACGTCAATAAATTCTGGATAGTTGAGTTCCCCCATGGCTTCGCACAAATGAACAGCACCAAAAGTAGCATATTCTTCGACTAAGCGGGTACTCAATGCAGAAACAATAGACGTCCGATCGAACCGCTTGAGTTGTTCAATCAATTCAGCGATCCAGCGCGACTGAAACATATCAACTGCTAATAAATCAACGAGGGTTGCTAACTCAAAATCTGACGCGTCTAGAGTTGTTTTTGCGAAGCTATGGATACACGCGGCTAAAATCAATTGCGCTTGTGTTTTCACCGATAATTTTGCTGCAAATTGTTTGGAATTCTTAATTAAATCCAGCAATATGCGACACGCATCCGAAGTCTCGGCTAATTTGGTCAGCAAAGTAAGAAGATTATCTGCAGGCGGCAAGGTGTTTAGCCAAGAGTCAAATTCTTTTAAAGGGGTAGAATCGACAAATAAAGGCTGTAATCCAGAAAGCTTTAACGGTGAATCGTAGGCTTCATTATCAAAAATCATCTGCAGATAATCGTTTTTTCCGAATAGACCGGTAAACAACGCGAGAAATAGCGAATGATAAGGATGTTCAAAACTCTTACTGGTTAAACCTGAATCAAGTAAGATTAATCTGTTGGCTGAAGATAAAGACTTACTCACTTTAAATAATGCATAAAATATCTGCGATTTAGCAAAATCATCTTTCCAATTGACAGCTAACGCCAAGAACTGATTAGCCAATTCTTTAATTTCTTGAGTATCTTTAGCATTCAGCAGTTCATCCAAAGCTAACAATTTTGCAGGATCAACTTCGCCGCCCTCGTTTAGCTTAACCAGATCATCCTGGAACAGTCTCAATAGTTCATGAGGAGCATTGACTGCTAAAATCTTTGCGGCGTTGTTAACAACTGTTGCCGGCCATGTCGACCAATTATTGATGATTAAGTTATTCAGATTAGAAAATTTGTGAGCGGGTAAAATTCTAAAAAGCCGACTTAATAGTGAAATTTCTTCACGATCAATTAATTGGGCAATAAAGAGTTCATGAAACCATTCGGTCTCAATTTGATTTTTTTCAGCAAGAAGATTGTCGGGTAAATTATCGTAAAAACGAATTGCCCATTCCTGCATGACAGGATTATCTAGTTTACCATTTGCAAGTGAAATGAAATTGGTCATTTTTAGGAGTGTGCTGTTAAGTTTGTTGATGCATTAACTGTATGCTGTCAGTATCTCAAATAATTGAGATGACATACAATAATTACCTACTTGATATGCCAATTGTATGAACCGATTCAAATTGGCCCTAATTCAGTTTGCTGGACTGTAGAACAAATTGATCAATGGATTGCCGATAAAATGAATGCTTCGGCAATTTAAGCATTTACCGGTTGCACCTAAATTGAACACTCAAATGGCTATTGAATGGTGCAATTGACCACTGTGAGTTAATAGCAATTCTATAATTGATTGAATAAATCACTATAACAATAGTGGCATAACTTATGCTGAGTCATGATCATACGAAAGTGTCTTCGTATAGTCTCCTCATGTTCTCTTGGCGCAATATCGTTCATGGTATTGCGCCTTTTTTATGCGGCGATCGATTGGATCAATGCTCTCGCCGTTCAAGCTCCCAATCATCGCGACAGGAAGAGTCACACCAACGGCGCTCATCCTCGACAGGTTCACCACAAAACAAACAAAATCCAGTTGGGATTGCCGAGGGCTCTTGTTTTCGAGCTTGTTCAATTTGCGCCTGTAAAATGGTTTCCGCTACTTCGTCAGCAATATCTATTTCGTCGGCCATCGCAATTCCTCCTGTCAAAAAAGGCGGGAATAATACACGACAATCGGTTTGGAATGATAGAGTTATTAACTTTTATTGCAGCCAATCGGAATTATCCACGACTGACAGGGCTTGTCAGGTGTAGCGTGATCAGCAACCGGCAGTCTACTCTGATGTTAGGCTTGTTCTTCTGCAGGTTATTGACGACATTTATTTCGGTTCGCCCCGTCCAAATGCAACTTTGTTGATATTAGACAAGTCCCATGAAAACTGATCTTTTCTCACATTGTAGATGAAATACCACGGCTTGAGAAATTGGGCACCTGACTCACTCCCCTCCAAATGGCCTAATAACAAGCCATCCCGCAGCCAATAATCAGCGTAGCAATACTCATGGCTAAACCAGGGCTCGTTCTTAAGTTTGAGTTGCTTAGACATCAGCTTGTGCGTCACTTCTCGGAAGTCCTTTTTGACCTCTTTGAACAAACCATCCTGACCGCGAACGAAGATATAAAGCATCCCATCAGTACTTGTTACATGATGATTGATAGCGATAAAATTCTCGTCTGGGCTGATAAGCCAAGCGGCCTGGTTACTGAAGGTGAACAGTAACTGTGTTTTAAACGTAGGCTTATTTGCTTGGAGCCAAATTTGTGATTCGCTCATCAAATCGTCTGGATCACGTTGGTATTGGATGATTTTGAACGTGTCCTGCGGACTCTCTTCTGATCTCATTTCTTTGAAATCATTCGGTGGAAACTCCTGTGTGTAGGCAACTCCCTGCCATAAGCACAGGATAAGCAATAAGGTTCGTTGAGTGATTATTTTGATAGTAGGGTTAGGTTTCACTGAATTTCGTTACC
>CANNKG010000210.1 GCA_947505105.1 Methylococcaceae bacterium
CTCAGCAATCAGCGTGTCCAGTTCGTCTTGGGTGAAAGTGAGCAAGGGTATTTCATCCGGTATTTTCGACTTAACCAACTTCATCAGCTTCATGCCGCAAAGCCGCGCGGCCTCTTCAAGTTTTCCGGCCGGAATGTGCTTGTAGCTGGTGATGCCGTAATAGTCGTAAACCTTCTTATACAGTGCGCTGTATTTGCCGCCACTACTTTTGCAATGCGCCTGAATCGACTTCATAAATTGCGCTGCTTCGGGTTCGGAAATGTAGGGACTTGGTGGGAGTTGTTTTAGGCCGTATTGGGGTTGGTTTTTCGCAAAGTATGAATCTTCTAATCTATCTTGAACCGCCCATGCGTTGTCAGTGTCAAGAATCTTGGCGTGACGAACCGTTCCACGCTCAGTCCAGAGGTAAAGCTTGCGAACCATGTTTGAGATTTGTAACCCAATGTTATTGGGTTGCAATTTAAATTCTTTTAAATCAATACCCTTTAGAACAAAATAATGAACTCCTTCAATGAAGCGAGAGACATTATTTGAGAAATTCATTTGAATGTTCTTAACATCAGAACCATAGACATTTGCTAATAATTCTGTGGTAATGACTGGAAGCCCTTGCCAAGTGATAAGTGGTAAAGTTTCTGGTGTGGCTTGTGCGATTGTATTCATGTGATTCTCCTAATTTTCGAATTATTCCCGTTAGGGAGTGATAGGAGCTTCGAACCGTAGGAACGGCGACAGCTATTCAATATATTCGCTGCCACTCCTACCACATAATCTGAAAAGGTCACGCTTCAAACTCGACCTTTTAAAAACTGATAGGCAAAAAAATACTCATGCTATCGGGATGAGTTGGCCGTCCTGGAGATTCGAAGCTCCGAAACAAAGCATAGTCGCATGGGTGGGGTATTGTCAAATTAAGGCAAGTGGAAATACTTAGGCAGCCCGGCGTTTAATCTCAGAAAAATGTTTTTATGAGAATCGACATGACGCCGGCAATCAATATGCCCATCATCCACTTTAAGACGGCCAAGTCAGTTTTAAGTGGTGATAGTGCGATTTCAAGATCATCCTTGGTAACAAGCCTATTCTGAGCCTCTGCAATAACGCGAACAACGGCCTCGGCCTGTGCTTGCGGAATGCCTGCTGTTTTTAGCTTATCTACCAGCTCCAGTGTATCGAAAGTGATTGTAGTCATAGTGCGCTCTCGTTAAGTTAAAGCCAGCAAAGTAACCTGTAAAATTGCTCGGTGTCAATGCGGGGTTATCAGTATCGGCTAATCTATCGGTGATTTGAACCCGGAAAACCGCGTAAAAACACTCTTTTTCACAGCTTATCGTTATAGCACTTTCATCAACCGGATAGCGCTATGACACTCAGCAACGCCGCATATTTAAAACAGTTTCACGATACCGCCAAGGCGAGCGGCTCTAAAATTATTTCATCTGACTTTTCCCTAGAAATTGAGGGATTCGAGTCTAACTGGATTCTTACAAAGCAATGCCCATGGCCTGAATTGTCCACCGCGGGCGAAATCGAAGTGCCGGGCGCTCTTGGTAGTGCTTCATGGGAAATGCAGCAAGCCAAAACGAATCAGCAAGGCGCTATTTCGTTTATGGAAACCACGGCAGGCAGTATTGATCAAATGCTGGTTGGCCTAATTGCATCCGGCGGAAAATTCAACGCGAAGATATACGAAGGCACGCCAACTAAGTTTTTACGAGCAAAGCGCATTGAAGATTGCTTTATTCAGGTTGATAACCCGGATCGTGACTGGGAAAACAGGTCTCAAATTTTAATCTTCAGCGGAACAATGTTTTTTCATTATTTCGGCGAGAGCATTCCCGGCAATTCCAACGATTATCGCTAACCTAAAATGACCACACTTTCTCAATTAGTGGATAGGTTCGAGTCTCTGGAGCGTCCGGTTGGAAACATTCTGGATACTCCAGTGGTGCTTGCTCAGGCGATAGCCGCGACCAACTTTTATGCGGGCTATGCGCCGCTTTCCGCTCATTTGGCAATACCTGTTCCCGATCCCGCTCCTGATCCAGCAATACCTTTTCCGGAAATAACCGGAAGCACCGGTGTATCGGTTTCGGAATGGGCGCTTATCCGGCCTCTTTTTTTGCTTTATGTGGAGCGTGAGAACGCGATACACCTGGAAGCGTCCAGGGGCATGGGGATTGATGTGTTTGGCCGGTCATCATCGGAAATTGCCGGTGATATTACGATGATGGAAAGCGGCGCCGAGCTGCCGCACAGGGCGGCTTGCTACCCTATTGTTACCGTCTAATGCAAATCACGACAGCAAACGGAAAGCAGTTGCGCGGAGACATTATCAAGTCCGCTGTGCTGCGTTATGACATGTCGGCGGTGCCCGCCACACTGGAAGCGGAGATTCGTGTTGACGATGATTTGCGCAGGCAGTTGGCCGAAGGCAACACAGTAACGACTAACAATGATGCTTTTCGTATTGTTAAGCAGTCCGGTGGGACTGGCCGGTCCGCGCAGGGTCAGCATGATTTAAGTGCGATACAGATCACCGCGCTGCTGGATGCCTGCCATCCCGTCACCTTTGTTCGGCAACGGGCCATTATTAAAGAAAATTCCGCGCTGTCTGAAATTTACCGGGCGGCCGGGGCTACGTTAAGTGTCATTGATGGGGATTTTAAAGTTGATCGATTCAATTGCATGATCGGTGGAACGCCCAGTTTCCATATCGCCAAGCTGTTGCAGGAAGAGGGCGGTGAGGTGTGCTGGAAAAATGGCAAGCTTAAATTTGTCCGCAAGACCGATTTCTTCAAGCAAAAGCCCGCAATGTCGCTGCCGGATAATGCCAGTGAAAATATAGCCAGCGGGTTTCTTGAGCGACATGAAATCCCCTCTTTTTATTCGATTTCACCTGCCGGCGAAATGATCTATGGGAATAGGGAAAAAGCGCGATCCGCTCAGTTTGCCCCCGGCAAGAATGAGCAACAACTGGTTAATATGTCCCGCTGCTTGGTACGTAGGAAAGTTTCAAAGATCAATTACAACGATCAGCTATTTGCCGGTGATTTAATTGAATTCATTGGCGCAAAGCCGTTGGTTATTGTGACGGCGGCACACGCCTTTTTCAGTGGCACTGATGGGTCTGGAAGCAACCAGTACACAAAGCTGTGGCTGTATGAGCTCCAAGGTTAATTATGAGTAGTTACGGCACATATCCAGGAAAGTACCCGGCATTTATCCGGGATTATGACAAAGCTTCGCGCCTTTGTAGAGTCGAGATCCCCGGTATCACCGACGGTCATGATGTGTTGCCGTTAGCGGAGATTTTATATCCCGTTGGCGAGAAGTCTTTTTCCAGCGCCGGGCAGGGCGCTACCGAAATTGAAATATTGGCTAACGATCCTGTATGGGTTGAGTTCATTGGTGGTGATGAGCGGCGTCCGCTTATTTGTGGCTATCGAAATCCGACGTTGGCCAGCGCTAACTCAGTTGATTATCGAAGAATAAAACATGCCAATGTCGAGATTACCGCGTCATCAGGCGATTTGAAATTAAATGCTGCCGAAGCCGAAATAAATTTAACATCGAAAACAATGAAAGCCACATGCGATTCAATATCCGTTGACGGAAACATGACCATCAACGGCGACGTGACTATAAATGGGGCCACCTTGTCTTCAGATTCGATATGGAGTGATTGATGGCTTCAGATATTGATCCTACCAAGCCAACTAAGGAAAACCCACGACTTTCTCACGTAAGAGCCAACTTTTTGGCGGCCAAAACTGAAATTGAAGCACTTCAAGACTTGTGTCAGGGTAATTACACGATTGAGATTGAATCATCCAACGGTGATGAGTTCAGGGTTGGATTTCACGCAGAGACGACCCTTAAAGCTCGCGTGTTTCTCATGGGCAAAGAGGTAACCGACAACTTACCGGCAACGGCTTTTCGTTGGCGTAGGGTGTCAAAATACCAAACTCAAGGGCCGCCTTACGATGACGACACATGGGCGAATCTGCACGGATTGTATAAAAAACAAATTGTTATCGATGTCGATGACGTTAATTCGCAGGCTACTTTTTTCTGCGATATTTACATAGATTAAGGAGCGAAAATGCCGATAGTATCTTCCGGTCAGATAACCATTACCGACCAAACCGATGCCAAGACCCTTACGGGAACAATTACTCCGACCGCCAGCCCAAGTACTTATGGCCCCAATAACAGCATAAATGGCGCTAAGGTGCAGCAAACTTATGATGGTAGTGATTCCGTAGATATTACATGGATACCAGACAGAACTGTAAGCACATTAAGATTGACCGCAAAGGTTAGTGTGTCTAAAGCGGCTGGAGCTAAAGATGTTACTGCGGAATTAACAAACAAAGTCTGGTCGCTGGATGCTCCCGCTTCCGATGGCGAGGTCGGCGGGGCAATTTTATCGGCATCCGCATCGGCTCCGTCGGGTGTAACCCTGCCTAATGTGTCTGGGCTAGGTGCTTCTGGAACTTATATGGAAATATCGGATAATACCGTTGTCGATGTTGTGACAACACCTTATCGCGATATTTATTTTGAGGCTGACTATACTGACTCGGCAACCGGCTTAACAACCCACATCGTATTGCATAAGGGTATTTCTGCTGTACGATCGGGAACTAATGCGATTTATGTCCGTATCGATGGCGCCACTACAATCGAGCGTGCTGATGATATTACTAAAAATTTCACTATCATCTCCGCTAACCTGATAAACAAAGGCGCTGTAGATGATAGTTATACAAAATACAAATGGTACGAAATAACGAATGGCATAGCCACTCAAATTAAAAAGGATTTGCCTAGTGTTAATCTGAATTACGGGTTTATGGATACAGCCACTTACAACGGTAATAATATTAACGGGGCAGTGGGCACTTACACAACAAATGGAGGACCATCAAGCGGTGGTTCTGACGTATCGGTTTCGACCTCTAACATAGGTGCTGCATTTGCAGACACTAAAGCTATTGTTATCGCGGAAACAGCAGTACTTGGCGTTAGATTGTTTAAAGTTAAGGCTGAAGATAATGGCCAGACTTCGTATGAAGCCACATTCACCATCATAGATAAGAATGACCCCTATCAGGTAACCATCGAATCTAACTCGGGAGACAAATTACAAAACGGCACTGGATCGTTGACTCTTACACCAGTCGTGAGAAAGAACAACAAAAAAATTGATACAGTGGCTGCTAATTGGTCGTTTGATTGGTATTTTTACGATAAGAATGGTAAGCGCGGTGGCTTTGTCGATGAATTGTTCAAGACTGGTACCGATAGTGGGCAGACAATAACGGGCAATGGCACAGCGTCTGGAACAGGAGCTCACGAGATCGCCTACTCTGGAACTCCTCGCACCTTATCTGGTGATCAAATTATTAAATGTTTAAAGCCTAATGGAAACGCGGTTTATTACGAAGTAGCTAGCTCTTCAGCGAATAAAATAACGGTTCGCAATGGCGCAGCAAATACCAACACATGGCTGACTTTTGCCAATTTTCCATTCCCTACCGGAATAGATGAGCTTAAGGGTGGCAAGATATTCCGCTGCGATGGAAAGATAACCGCACTCACTATTACTATTGACGGCGACGACATTGATATGAAGGGAAATATCACGGTTGACGCTATCCAGCCGGATAAACCTCAATAATATGCCCATTGTAAGTTCCGCGCAGCTCACGGTAACGGACGTTAAAGACGCTCTTGTTTATGGTATTAATGCCAGCGCGCCGGTAATTACTAAGCAGGCGCATGACGCGGCCACGCTGGGCGCGTATTCATCGATTACGGTGCGCGGTAAAAAGCACTTGGGTAATATCATTAGCAATTACGGCTTTCTTACCGTAACAGCTAATGGAGCTGCGGAGGCGAGTACGGCTACTGATACATCAAGTGGTAGTATAACTATCGCTCCTGCATCAAATAGTGGCGTTTCGAGTTACACGGTCAATATGTACGATCAAGCAACGGTGGCCTCGGCCACATTGCTGGATTCAACGGTTATTCAGGTGGTTTTTAAGGGCAACAGCGCCATCTCAGTAGTATTGTCGAATGAGTCGCATGTATTTCCCGCCGGAATGGATGGAACTGTACAGTCATACACGGACAGCGGCACCACGATACGGGTCTATGAGGGTGCAACTGCCTTAGAGTTCGTAACCGGCACCCCGGCCAACGGGCAATGGCGCATAACAACGGCGGCCACCAATATAATCCCTGGAACGATCACCGACAGTGGAGCTTTTGCCACAGTTGGGGCGCATAGCGGTGTTGTGGCAGGCGTCGATACGGCGTTAATTACCTATACAATTAGTGGGTTATCATCCACTGGCGTTAGCTTCTCGTTGGATAAAGCGCAAACATTCAGCAAAAGCAAGACAGGCGCAACCGGGGCGACAGGAAGCGCTGCTATAACAGCAATATTGTCCAACGAAGCGCACGTCCTTCCGGCCGCGACAGATGGAGCTGTGTCATCCTATGTGGGCAGCGGCACCGCGATCCGTGTTTACGAAGGGGCGGCTCCGGTAGTTTACGATGGGGTTGGCACGGCCAATGGCACCTGGAAAATCGCCTCGACTGTCGTTACCAATGTAACGCTAGGGACGATTACCGGCAGCGGTAATTACGCCACTATCGGCGTGGCATCGGGTGTTGCTGCGGGAACCGATACCGCTTCAATTGATTTTAACATTACCGGAACCACGGCGGCTGGCGCGGCTTTTTCGCTGACAAAAACCCAGACATTCAGTAAGAGCAAAACCGGCACATCAGGATCGGATGCCACGGCGTACTGGCTGGTTAAAAGCGCAGCAGCAGTCCAGAAAAGTATTGCCGGTGTCTACACGCCCAGTGCTGTCACTTACACCATCAAAAGCGCGACAGGTACTGGTTCTCCCGCAAATTATGCCGGGCGCTTTATCATTGCGACATCAACCGACGGCACGACCTATGCTGACGTCTACACCTCGGCAAGTAATGAATCATCAAAGGCTTACACAGTCCCTGCCGGAATAAGCCTGATAAGGGTTAAGGCTTGTCTGGCAGGTGGAACGGCAACGCTTCTTGATGAAATGATTACGCCTATCGTCTCCGATGGCGCTACGGGTGCGACAGGGCAAAGTCAGGTTAAGGGGGTGTGCTTTCTTCGCTCTGTCTCAGCTCCAGCAACGCCAACCGGTGGCAGCTATGCATCTCCAACGGCGACCGGGTGGTCAGATGGCATCCCAGCTGATAACAATCAGGCGCTA
>CANNKG010000211.1 GCA_947505105.1 Methylococcaceae bacterium
CCTTGGCAGAGCGTACCCAATTGTTCAATGATGGTTTGTAGACTCAGCATTAATTGGGTATTGTCGCCAATGAACTGGCCGACTTCGTCCACCAAAAATATAACCCGATGGTCCGCCGGTTGGGTATCCAAATAGTCACGCACCAATTTCGCATATGCCAATGAATCAAATCTAATTTTGTACGATCTCTAAAGGGTTCTACCGTAAATCCACGCCAGGTATTGAATGTAGATTTATCATCGCTGTTTGGAATAAATTTTTCGCAACCTCTAAATAATAATTTGGCTTTGGGGTCATACTTTACTCTGATGGGTTTAAATACAACGTTACCCCGCACTCTTACGTCTTTATTCGTTGCCCATGCAGTAATAATGTTTTGGCACTTTGGTTTGTTTTTATCAGTTACCCCCGTCTGTATTTTTAAATGAGAATAATGTTTAGCTAGTTCCGACTCCAACTCAAAATCATACTTTTTATAGCCTTTAATATTGACTGTATCGATTGCAATGTAAGCCTTCCCGCCGTACATGACTTTGCAATTTTTTTTATTCATCTCTTTTACATGATCTGCCAATTCCTGTTGCCAACTTTTCTTTAAAAAGTAAGTTATGTCGATTCCACGAGCTCGACTATGAATGACTGGTTTATTGGAATTGTAATTTGCCCAAAAAATTGCAGTTTTATGACCGTATTCTCGTCCTTCAATGGGATCATAGAGAGA
Source organism: Methylococcaceae bacterium (assembly GCA_947505105.1). GTDB lineage: Bacteria > Pseudomonadota > Gammaproteobacteria > Methylococcales > Methylomonadaceae > SXIZ01. The sequence goes on from CANNKG010000211.1 coordinate 722, forward strand.
TTTGTTGTGGTATTTTTCTACATCTTTTAATACATCTTCAACCGTAGCCTTTTCAAAACCAAAATCTAATTCATATTCAGGATACAACTCTTTGCATTCAGAATCTAATAAACGATTGACGTTATTAGTAGCGTCTTCCTTTGAGTGACCCTTGTCAACTAATTTGTTCACACGGTTGGATAACCAAATTTCACGAACAACTCGGCATTCCTCTTTTTTTGATTCTTCAGCTTCTGTGATGAGTTTGTTGTATCGTTCTTCATCTACCTCTGGAGGTTTGCAGTTAAAGGGAATACCCTCATGAAACTTACATTTCTGATGTTCATAATCTAATGCTGCTTTGTCATATATTGGCTTTCCCTGTAAATCTAAGCGTTCGGGGCTAAAGACCGCTTCATCAATACACGTTCGTTTCAGAGGCGTTCCAGCTCGACTTACCTTAATGTAGCCATGGCCCTCGATCCACAGCGCTTTTACCAATTGCTTTGCAAATTCAGGAATCTTTGAACCATCAGAGACAAGAACATAAAAATGAAATCCTTTAAGTTTTGGATTTTCACCTTTTCTTGATATCCCACTACTAATTGATCCTCTAACAAAATATGCGCTTTGCTTTAGCTCTGGAATAACTGAATACAGCGCGTCTCTCAAATCTTTATGGCTATAGGATTTTGGCGCAGAATCTGAGTGATCATAATCAATCATCATGACTGCAGGTTGACCTTCTACATAATGAAAGTTGTTTAGATTACGCCCATACTTCAATTGAGATAAGTCTTCATCTATAGTAGGGACAATCTGAACTTTAGGTTGATCACAGACTCCCCAAACGAATGCAGTATTCTTGTTAGCCGATTCCAATAACTCAAGCGAATCCTCAAAGGGAAGTATAATACGTTCTGCGGTACCGCTATACATAGAGGCTAATGGCGTTTTTTCAATTTTTCCATCTTCTACCCAATATTGTTTTGAAAGAGGATTGTCACTAACGATTTTGGTAATCGCGACCATTTGACGCGAACCTGGAATTAAATCTTCAATAATCTTTTTTTTCTTTAACATGTGAGTCCCCATGTTTACTGGAGTCAGAAATGAAAGCAGAAAGAGCTGACTCAAGGCTCCTTATTGGTCTCGATAACCTATCTGCTTTGCATGTGGTGTGTAGCTGAAAGTTGTTTGGCCAAACAACTTTCAGCCTACTAAGCGTTAGAATGTTTACTTTTGCCATAAAAATTAGTATTTTTTTGATTGACAGATACTTTTTCTAGTCACAGGTTTGATGCTGATATTTTGTTGTTGATGCTGGTTTCAATTTGCAAATTTGCAAATTATCTAACACATCAAGTATGCTTTTGCAGTCGCTTAAATCTAAGCGACTGCAAGTGCTACCACCCCTAGGTCAACTCACTAAACTCATCAGATTCTTGAAATATCTCCAGTCGCGTAACAAGCTTATCTAATCCTGTTTTCGTCAAACTTAGTAGATCAAATTCATCGCCATTTATAGCCAAATCAAGCAGAATTTTTGCTGTAGAAAGCGCATGTTCGATTTTTGATTTGTCTTCAGTGTTTTGAATCATATCCAGCTTTTGACCTACTTTGCCTTCTGCTTTTTCGCGATATGCTTTGATACATGCATTCACTATTTTCCGGGTTGGAAAATTAAGCCCTTCAGCCTTTGCTATTTCCAAGGAATCTGTCAAGACGAACTCTTGGTCCTTTAAAGCTACTTCGCAAACTGTTTTTATGACAGATGCAGTTTCTTCTGTAATTTCTAGATCGTATCTCTCAGAAAATTCAGCGGCGTTTATATAATGTCGTAATGTTCTCTCTCTCACTCCTGTTTCAGTCTTAAGTTCTTTTATTAAATCACTTTTACCCCTGTAAAAAAATTCGCCTGAAGTTTTAATATAGTCATGAAAATATTGCATTATTTTCATTTTTAATGGTTCATTATTTTTAAAGGTTTCTTCAACGTTTTTAATAGTTTTGAAATTTTCGATTATTTGCCGCTTTAAGTCCTCTAGCGTTGCTTCATCAGAGTAGGCAGGTAGGTTTGTATCTTTTCCTAATTCATATGAAACAGCTTTAGCTATTGGTGTTTGTTCAATTTCCATTATTGCGTCAATATCCCCAGTTGACTCTTGTGTGTTTATAGAGCTTTCATCTTGATTACTCTGTTGTTGATTAGTTTTGTCGTGCATAATGATTTCTCCTATCAATGCTTGAGACTTTATTTGGTTTTGAGTCACTCCAAATCACAGATGCTATACATTTTAGCGTCCTTGCTTTACTGGTCTTCCTTCATTAATGCTACCTTTAAGGTGTTTCAAGCGAGCCAATGACTGCTAATAACCTTTGAATTGTCTACTTGAGGCACAAACCAATAACGTTTGTACCTGTCTCTATAATTCATTCCATAGAAAACCTGTAATTAAACAGCATGTTCCATCATGATTATTTTTTATAATTTAGTGATGTATACATCGTATAACGCTATACAAAGCAATTCTCTGCATAGTGTTGTGGGGGCTTGTACAAGTTTCAGGCATGAGCATCATTGGTAAACTGACGCTGGATTGAAGAAACTTGGGGGGTATGGCACTGTTCTTCTAGGTTAATTCTCCTCTTTGGTTACATGATAGATCGTTAGTGGTTAGACGTTGCCATTCAATAAGTGAACCAAGCAGCTTGTCATATTTTCATGATCTTGCAGCTTATGTTCAGACTAAAGGGGTATCTATATACATCAAAAAAATCCCTGATTATGTGGTGCTAAACACTTACCATTGCCATGAAAACTTAGCTTTTACTGCTTTTAGTTATCGCAAACATTGCTTAGATTACTTAATCTGTATAATTGTGTACACTCACTAGAAGTTGCTATTGACTATGGCTTGAGTTTATATTTTACCTGCCATCGGTTGAAAAATACTTTAAGCTTAATGTTGTCAACGCTTTCACTCAAGCCAAAATCTTCACGCCACTCCATTGTCTATCCTACTTCTGGTTAAGAAACCATAAAAAAAATTCGCTTCGCTTTAGATAGATTTTTCGACCAACTTTTAAAATAGCGCGAGCACCTTCTAACCCATTGTTCTTACGATTCTTTAACCATCCCTTTAGTTGGGTTTCGGTTAGCAAATCTGGATAATGCATCGCCATGGACGCGACAGTTACAATATTTTCAATTCCCTCTTCAGTTACGAACGACTGATTCGTCGCAGAATGTTTATAATTTTCCTTCATAGATTTTTCATCCTTATACCTCTGTTTTTTAATAAATTTAGACATTGGGTAGCTTTTTAATTACAAACCTGTTCTTGAGCTTCTGTAAAACAGGTCACTATAAATTATACCCATATCGCCTCTTTTGTCAATAGCAATTCTGATGACTTACGATTGAGTCTATTGTGCTAAATAAAGATGATAAATTGTTTAGATTATTAAAAAATTCATAGTAGACTGTTTTTAAATGGTAATGATATAGTTATGTAATAAATATGCCTTGCTACCTCATAGAGGTCATAAGACATTATGATTTTGTTTTTTATGTAAAATTTCATGAACTTACTTAACTTATTAAAATATTTAACTTTTATTTACACTTGATAATATGGAAAAAATATGAAAATCACATTTGAATTTAATACCACTGATGATCAGGACAGAGATTTGCTTTTTTCGATGTTGCAAGACTTAAAGGCTGCTTATGAGCAAGAGCCAGAAGATGAGTCTCCACCCGATGAAGATGCGTACATACAAGCCTGGGATCAGTGCTCAATGGAAATTATTTTGTTTGCGGTCACTATCTTGCAAATTAGAGATGGTGATAGCAACAAGGGCGTCTATGCTTATTTTTCCAGCTTCAAAACTGATAATAAAAATAATCTTTGTGGAGATCTGTCTGAGCGAGCGATTAGTTCGCGCGTAGGTAGAACAGTTGTGGTATGCAATAAGATTGGCAATTTTCGCTTAATGGAAACCGGCCTTCGCCGTAAAGATCAGGTAAAACGCGTTTATTTGAACCATGATGCTAAAGAGATTTTAATAAAATTATTAAAGACTGACTGGGGCAATGCGTTTGATAACTATCTACTAGAAATTGGCAAACCCGCCAACTATTTGCAACAAATTCTTGATAAGATTGGATAAGAAATAAATTTAACAAGACCTTGGCAGCAAGCTTCAATGTGGATGTATTTCAATAAAATCCCAATAATGAAGCCAAAATTAACTGAAAATATTCACTTAGCAAGTTGCTTTGGACAGTGATGACTTTAAGAATGCACTGATTTTTGGCATCAAATTGTAAAATAAAGTTACTCCTGAGCTTAATAGAAGCAGCGTCGAAATTGAGTGTGAATATGCTGGACGAGCTTGCATAGAATTATGCGAAACGCCGATAATTTCGACGTTCGCATATTTTTTGGCAATTTTTTTTGAAAAATGCGGTTGATAGAAACTTCTCACTTTATTGGCTTGATTGAACCTTTAAGTTTATAAATCTAATTTCCAAACACCTTATCCATAACTCGTTCAGTCAAGGCGCTTTTGTGATCAGTTGACAGATGCGCATAACGCTTAGTCGTTTGAGTGCTTTTGTGGCCTAGAATTTCAGCTGTTTCATGCAGACTAGCGCCATTCATTACCAAGTAACTTGCGGCAGTATGTCTCAAATCGTGAAAGCGAAAATTCTTAATATTAGCTCTCTTCAGGGCTTTGTCCCACTGCACTCGAAAATGAAAAGGTTGATCTGGATAATTTGGCGCGCCAAATATTAAATTGTTGCCGGTTTCACGATGCTTTTTGAGTTCATCAAGTGCAAGCGCTGGTATGGGATTGATGCGACGAGAACCATTCTTGGTAGTTGCCAATTTTGCCAAACCTTTTTCAAAATCAATTTCATTCCAACGTAAGTTCATAATTTCAGATTTGCGCATACCTGTCGTAATCGCCATGATCACCAATAAGTATAGCTTGTTCCATGTTGACACCTTGCATTCAGCTAATAATTTTTCGCGTTCTTTATCATCTAAAAAGCGCTCAATTTCGTTAGGTTCAGCATCAATAGCGACAACTTCGACTGGGTTTTCTTTGAGGTAGCCACGTTTAATGGCGTATTTGAAAATGCTAGATAACACAGCTTTTTGACGCAGCACCGTATTGCTAGAGCGTTGCTTATTGATTGGGCGAGATTGACCCAGACCATGACCTTTGAGAACCTTACCATCTGCGTAAGCATCTACTGCCTTACGAATATCGGCGGGGGAGATTGCTTTGATGGGTTTATCCTTGAACACATCTTTCCAATAGAGGGCTCTAGGGATTTGATTAGCGTCTTTCTTTTTCCACTTTGAGATGTATTCATCTGCAAGATCATTGAAAGTAATAAACTCAAGTTCAATGCCTAGTTTCAAAAATAGCTCGCGACCGCCCCATGCTTCAACATCTTCAGGCGTAAGGGTGCTAATTTTGGATTTGGGTAGTGCTAGTAATTCATCGATTTTTGTATCAATTTCAGCCGCCCATAGTTCAGCTTCTTTTTTTGACACAAAAGTCTTTGCTTGGATAAAGGTGTAATTTTTACGAATGTCGGCACGAAATTTGCCGTTGGGTAACTTTCTGATGGTTGCCATGTGCTCAGTCTCAAAAACATTTAAACTGACAGTGCGCAAATGATTTAATGCGCAATTTGCGCACTTTGTTGTGCACTGCTGGAGCTTAAAGTATTTTCAACCGATGGCAGTCTGTTGAAACTCTTGATTTACAAGAGAAAATTGGTGGGTCGTCCGCGATTCGAACGCGGGACCATCGCATTAAAAGTGCGGTGCAAACTCTTTCAAACGACTGTGTACTACCTGTAACTCCCTATAATTACAAGCATAGTTCATTATTGACCGCGTGTAAAGCTGTTTGAAAGAGTATGCGGTAGTATGAACTACTGTAGTCGCCACTGTAGTTTTGCTAATTCGATTGGCTACATTAAAAAATGCGATGTTCTGGAATCTAATCTACTTTTTACGTTTAGAACACCTCATTGCGAATTATTTGTGCTATGCTAGCATTGATAGCAATTTTGAGTACAGAGTGTCAGCATGCCTAGTTTAATCGTTAGAAACCTTGATGAGTCCATCGTTAATGCGCTAAAAGAAAGAGCGGCTCAACATCAACGTTCCACAGAAGCTGAACATCGCGCGATCTTGTCTGATATTCTGAACAGACCTCATCGTAAGTCTTTTGTTGAAGTTTTATCAGCGATGCCAAATGTCGGATTAGATTCAGATTTTGAACGTCACTCAGAATAATCATGTATTTGATTGATACCAATGTTATCAGCGAAGCTCGTAAAGGCTTAAAAGCTAATAACGGCGTACTACAATTTTTCCACCAGGTGCAAATGGATAATGTACCCGTTTATATTTCAACGATTACTGTTGGTGAATTACGACGAGGTGTCGATTTGATATTTCATAGAGGTGATAAACTTCAGAGCAAGCAGCTTA
>CANNKG010000212.1 GCA_947505105.1 Methylococcaceae bacterium
CGAATTGTCAGGTAATATTGCCGCCTTTTTTGACAGGAATAACGCTGTGGCAGACGAAATTGATATTGCTGATGAAGTTGCAGAAACAATATTGCAGGCCCAAATAGAGCAGGCTCGGAAAACGCATGGAAAAATTGAGGCTACTGGTTTTTGCTTATTTTGTGATGAACCAATCAGTGAACCAGGACGGCGTTGGTGTAGTAGTGAATGTCGGGATGATTGGGAACATGAGCGACATGAAATAGTTTGATCATGAGATCAATCATTCATCTGATTCTTTTTGGTAGCGAGCCGCCATCTTTGCGATTTTTTCTGTAAATTCTGCACGAAGAGCATCAGGTTTTACCACTTCAATTTGATCTGCAAAGCCGAGCAACCACCAACGTAATTGTCCGGTATCTTGAACCTGCGCTTGAAATCGATGTTGGTTGTCTTGCAATCGAGTGATTTTTTGCTGGGGGTGTAATTTTGATTCATGCAGGTGAATCGCCACTTCATCGTTGATCAGCAATTCAAGCTCAATCGTCTCACCGATTAGAAAATCGACATGCCCTTGCTGAATATAAGTATCCAAGTCAAATCCCGGCGGGGTTTTTGTGGGGGCATTGGTTAAAACCGCTTCCACAAACCGATGTAAACTCAGTAGGCGAATATCTTGATAGTCACGCAAGGTGCACACCAGATAGGTGACGGTGCCACGAAAGATCAATGCCAAGGGATTAACTCGGTAGTGTTTAAATTGATCATCCCGCCGACCATAATATTTCGCCTCAAAGCGACGCTTTTCTAATAACGCGGTGTAAATCGTTTCGAGCACATCCTTAGGAATCTCCGGCGCTAATAATTTCTGGGTCTGCGGCATAACGCGGATATTATTGCGCCAGTCCGAATAAACCGAGGGGTGTTTGTCTAATATTTTACGAGCCGTATTAAAGTGTGCTTGTAAGTGTTCCAACGCTGACGTGGGTAATTCATTGCGCAATTGTTGTTCAGCCAGATAGAACGCTAAAGCGGTGGGAGATTCCATACGAGGAATATCCAACACTTCTTTTTCTGTATCCATAAACCAGTAATGTGCGTTGCCTTGCTTTGTGCTCTTCAACATCGGGAAAATATGAGCCAACACATCCAAATCTCGTTGCACCGTCCGGTGTGTGGGTACGTCAATATCATTTTGGCGCAACTGTTCAATCAATTCTGCAATTTTGATTCTCCGGGGAGCTCTGGGAACGCAGTGTAATATTTTCCATTGTCTGAGTAATGAATCGGCCACGGAGTTTACCTAAAATGGATCCTTAAGAGGGGTTATACCCGGCTGTCTCCCGCCGGGGAGTCGATAGCGTTATTGTAAGCCTGAAAGCACAAAATCGGTATCCACTTAGGAGGACTTACTGATAATCTTAATATCCTTCATTTTTTTGCGTTACCGACTCGCTTTAAGAAATTTCGCGTTGATGATTCAACAATGGTGTAACCATCAAAAACACAGGTGATGAGTAATTTATCGAATACATCCGGGTGAGCATTCATCGTATCAATGATCAATTGCACGGATTTTTGTATTTTTGCGCTGTTCGACACAATGGTTGGATGAATATATCCCTTTTTTATCACTTTTCGGTAGATTAGGTTGATAATTTTTTCTAATTCCTTATAGTCTATGTAGTAGACCAAAGCCGCTAATATCGGGCGCGCTGTATTTGCTTTGGTCATGAAGAGCGTTTCAACGACTATCCATTCAAACAATTCTTGACTCGTACTCAGTAGCTGACAAAAGCTAAGTGGTTTTACAAATTGCATCTTGTCAAAATAAAATCGGGCCAGCTTAAACCAATACATATCGTGGGCTTTCTGATGCATATCAAATGATTCAATCGCTTTTTTGATCATCTGCACCAAGTCCATATTGCTTTTATCTCGGTTGACACCCGCAGAAACGATCACGATGTTATTGGGTAAATAGCCGAGAGCATTATTGATACGGTCAACGGACCAATCAGTGTCATCATTTTCAGCGCTCGTAAACCGCTGCTTAGTAACGGGGCAAATACCACCCGTTTGAATATAAGCTCTACATAAATCCAGCGCCGTAATGGTCACTGGCAATCCTTTACTTAACGCACGTCCGCGGATGCTCAGCATTTTTTTCGCAAATGGGCCTACATTGTTCCTAGAGACTTGCTGAAATTGTGCGGCCTCATAGCCATTACGGACATCTTGCCGATGCTGATCAGTAAACTGGGCAATATTCAAGGGTAAACCAGCGCGGTAATAATCAAAGCCTAGCTCAAATGCTAAATTGTTCATGACTGACTCCTAAACAGGCTAAAAAAACAGGGGGGGCATTTCATGAAGTCAGAGTACGGCATGCATGAGACGTAATACGTCTAGATCAGTAAGTTTCTACGATTATCTCCCGCTATTTAAAATGGTTATTAAAACGTTGAGCAACTCGTTGAACGTATTTTTTCAACGAGACATGATACGTCCAGATACCGATTTATGCTTAAGACTCATTAAACAAATGATCTGGAGATCAATTATGAGTACTGAAGCATTAGACGCCGCATTACGTTATGCACATCAAGGAATTCCCGTTTTTCCGGTTCATGGTATTGATGCCGAAGGCAATTGCACCTGCCGAAAACTCGATTGCGATCATCCTGGCAAACACCCTATCTACACAGGAGGGTTTAAAATTGCAACTACGGAACAACGTGACATTATTGAATGGTGGGAGAAACATCCACATGCCAATATCGGAATTCCCACCGGAACGCCTTCTGGATGGTATGTTGTGGACGTTGATAACCGCCATGGGGGAATCGATAATTATAAAAAATTTGCCGCTAAACATAACTTACCTTCAGCCACTTTGAAAGCTGCAACGGGAGGTGGCGGTTTCCATCTGATTTATGGGTCTCCGTCCAGTGGCAAAATAGTGAAATCCCGAACTGAGATAGGGCGTCTTGCCGGAGTGGATTTTCGAGGTGAGGGGGGGTATATTGTTGTGCCCCCCAGTTTTCATTATGAGCAGGAATATTATCGCTGGGCTAAAGAGTACGACTTCAACCGTTATTGTGCTGATCAATCCTTAGTCCCGTTGCCTGAAATCATTGCCGATTTGGTCAATCCGGACGACTATCCAAAAACCGAGGCTAACAGCGTTACGCCAGGCAATCGGAATCCGTATTTATTCAAAACAGCCTGTCAATTTCGTCGGGAGGGGGTCAGCGATGAGCAGTTAGCGGAACGCCTCCTTCAAGAAAATCGAACTGTCTGCAAGCCACCACTGCAAGAGAGCGAAGTCAGGAAAATTGCGGAGAGCGCATTAAAACAAACGATTGAGTCCCCGACTAAACTACGTCGTGACCCACGTAACATTCAGCAAGATGAAGCGTCTGGAGGTTCTAAAAAAGTTGATTACTTCAAACGGTTACAGGAACTGACTACCCATCATGAATTTTGGTTAGACCCGCATAAGCGAGCCTATGTGACCTTTGAAGTAGCACATACGGCTATCGAACCCGGCAAGCCAAAAGATCCCAGACGGCTGAGTGATTCACACTATGAAAACTGGCCGATTAATTCTAAATATTATCGCGCTTTTTTAGTGAAAACTTATCGTGAAATTTACCAGAAACCCATTGCTGACAGTTTTGTTGATTCGGTTATCAAGTGCCTGGAAGGTGATACGCTGTTTGTTGACAATACTTTTACGCCCCATTACCGTAGCGCATTTTGTGATGACCGCATCTATATTGATTTGACGGATGCGTATTGGAATGTGATTGAAATTCGGTCTACCGGGTGGGACTATTATGAGGGTAAGCCTCCTGTGAAGTTTATCCGTAATGATCGAGTCAATCCGATGTTCTTGCCCGATACTACTGGCACCTTTGAGAGTCTTCGCTCCATTGTCAACTTCAGCAATGAAGGCGATTATTTGATTCTTGCGGCATGGTTAATGTTTTCGTTGGCGAAGGCGGGCTCGTATCCGATTTTAGCCTTGGAGGGTGTACCAGGCTCGATGAAGAGTACCCTAACAAAACAGATTCAACGCCTGATTGATCCACGCTCTCCAGAAGTGACACCTTTTCTAGGCAATCTTGAGGATTTGTTTGTCCGTGCTTATCATTCCCAACTTCTGACGTTAGATAATTTATCCAAGATCACCCAAAGTTTATCTGATATTTTGTGTGGCATTGCGACCGGCACAGGGGTCAGTAAACGCGAGCTGTATACGTCTTTGGACGAGATTTGTTATGAAGTCTGCCGCCCAATCATCCTGAATAGCATCAATAGTGTTACCGAGTATGCAGATTTGGCTGACCGAACGATTCGTCTGGTATTACCAGCGATGAATTCTTCACGTGCCAACTCCGATCAGCAGGGTATCGTTCGGATTAGTGACCGTAAATCAAAAGCCAATTTTGAAGAGCACGCGCCTAAAATCTTGGGCGCTATCTTCACGGCGTTGCAGGCAGCTTTGCCTCTTTATGAAAAGATTCAAGGATTACCTTCGGAAATTCGTATGATGGAATTTGCGCAATGGGCGATTGCTGCTGGTTATGCTCTGGGGGGACGAAGTGGTCAAGATTTTCTAGATGCATTTCGAGCCAATCGTCGTCAGACAGCATTTCCGTTGATGGAAGAAAGCGTACTCAATATGGCGCTTTACGAATTTATTGTCGAAAAACAGGCGTGGAAGGGTACGCCCAGTGACTTATTTGATTTACTGTTCAAAAGAATCAAACCACGGGATATGCATGATAATTCTTTTCCCAAGAATCCCAGTGCTTTAAGCCGTGAACTCAATAAATCCACTACTACCTTGAAGCAATTTGGAATTTATTATGAACACAGTGGTGGCAAGAACCATAAAGATCGAACCATGACCTTAAGCTATGATCCAAAATTAAATGAAGAGCAGGAGACTGAGTCGATCTGGACCTATATGATCGAAACATCGGAGGACACTCCGCTAGATGAGCAACAAAACATCATGGACATGAACGCTCAAGGACCCAGTGTAATGAAACGTCTGCCGTACCGAGTTGTTGATAACCTAGAAGCGGCTCTAAGCATCTTAAATAGCTGGAATACCGAAGGTGTCACTATTGGGCTGGATACTGAAACCACAGGACTTAATCCACGCTCCGATCAGCTCTGTTTACTGCAACTCTGTAATGGGTCGGAAGTATTGATTTTGGATGTCAGGTTCATAGTAGATTTGACCCCGCTGCAACCGATCTTGGAACAGTACTCCCTAGTGGCCCATAATGCTGTGTTTGATATGAGTGTATTGGCGGTTCGTGGAGTCAAGCTATCACTGGATTGTACCTTACTGGCCCACCATGTGCTGACTGGGGAAAAACAAAGCTTGAAAGCGTTAGCTCAGCATTATATGGATCTTGAGTTAGACAAAACCGAACAGGCTTCTGAGTGGGCAGGGAATCTAGACCCCGCTCAATTAGCCTATGCGGCTTATGATGCTGAAATCGTCTTCATGCTCTTCAAACGTCTCCATGCTAAATTGCTTGAAAATGACGCAATGAGCGCTTATCACTGCGTCAGAAACGCGCAATCCTGTATTGTTGCTATGCACCTAAACGGCATAAAGGTCGATCGAGTCAATTACGAACGCATGTTAACGGATTTGAATAACCACTATGCTGAATTAAAGCGCCAATGGCAAGCGCAGGTTCCAGGCGTAAGTCATAGTAGCAGTCAACAATTATCAGAATGGATTGCTCGGGAATTGATCGATATTGACAGTGGCTGGCCCCAAACCTCCAAAGGGAGCTACTCCACTAAAGCCGATGATTTACAAATTCATAAGAACAGCTTGAATCCACGGGCCGCAGAACACGTTGAACAGCTTTTGCTACCGCTCAAATTGGTCGACAAACAACTCAATACATTTGGTGAGAAGTTTTTAACGCATATTGATCCTGCAACCAACCGAGTCTATGCCACCTTCAACTTGGCCGGGACGGTGACGGGCCGTATGAGTTGTGCGACACCGAATTTACAACAGATTCCCAGACAAAAAAACTATCGAAAAATGTTTCAAGCGGCAGCAGGGCATCAATTTGTGATTGCAGATTACTCCCAAATGGAATTGAGAATTGCGGCAATGTTAGCGGATGAAGCCATCTTGTTGGAAGCTTATCTTAATGGTCAGGATACCCACCGCTTAACGGCTGCTCTGCTGCTGAATAAACCCCCACAAAATATTACTGCAGAGGAACGGCAGCTAGCAAAAGCCGTCAACTTTGGATTGCTGTACGGCCAAAGCGCAGCAGGCTTACAAAGCTATGCAGCGAGTAGCTATGGCGTCCAGATGGACAGAGGGGAGGCTAATGATTACCGAAATGCTTGGTTTAACAGCTACCCAGGATTTGCACGCTGGCATAACAGTGCCTTTGCGCATGCTAAAAAATGCAAGGCAGTCAGGACGCCGATGGGCAGAACACGTTACTTTACCAGTACCGACTATAACGACCCTAAAAGCTTGAAACGTTCGATTGTCTACAACACACCTGTTCAGGGAGGAGCCGCTGAAGTTTCATTAATGGCGATGCACTTCTTAATGACGGCAATTGCAGAGACCAAGACGGAAAGTTATATCAAACCGATTGCGATTATCCATGATGAAATTTTGCTGGAAGTGCATGAAGACTATACCAAGCAAGCTAAAGAGCTCTTAGAAAACGCGATGATAGCAGGGATGTTAGCAGTTTTTCCCAACGCAGCCACTCAGGATTTGGTTGAAGCACATATTGGGAAAACCTGGGCAGACAAATAGCAATAACGGGTATGAGTGTTAAACCTGAATCCAGGAAGACTAGATGCGAGTGATCGCGGATAGTGGGCAACTCAATGCTAAAAATGCCGCCACTTCCATGCAGGGTATGGGGTTGAGACAAGTTCCGATGATGTTTTGAGCATTACTACAGAGCACTGTAGCCCTTGCCAACCATGGACGTGGCAGTAGTGGCGCGAGTGGCGGCATTATAGAAATTATTTTTTAATGTGATGAATTTACTCGAGTTGAATTTGAGAATGTCTTTATAAGGCGGATTCAACTCCGAAGTGCAATCGCCAATAATAGGATATTAAGGAAGGCTAACTGATATAGTGCCAAGCTTTTTTCTATCCGACTAAAGACGAGAATGAACTTGAAAGACTACCATCAGTTAACCCAAGCACTAAGATACCA
>CANNKG010000213.1 GCA_947505105.1 Methylococcaceae bacterium
ATAGAAAACCGTTCGTGCTGAGCCCAGTCGAAGCATGGACGGTTTTCTATGCGTTCACCCAGACGGTGAGACCTTAAAATCCCGTTCAACCCTTCGATAAACTCAGGGCGAACGGAATTTTAAGGTCTCAACTGCTCTTTTTAGGTTGAACAGTTGATCAGAGGAGCGTTGTTGATAAATGTAGTTGTCAACCCAGTTGTGAAACAAGGTGAACTCGGCGGTCATCCAATCGGCGTTGAAATGGTAGCCGAGATCGAGATTATTCGAGAGTTCCTTATGCAGATTGGCTTTGCCTATCTCATAGCTACGCGTCGCAAAATGAAAACCGTTCGCAAATAATTCCTGAATCTGCGGTGCGCGTTCTGAATGAGTAAAACCTAAACTGAGTTGGTGCTGTTTAGTCAGGGCCCAATCGGCCAAGGCCGAAACGCTAAGTGGTACGAATGAAACGCTGTCGAGTCCTTCCGGGTTGATGGTTTGCCAATCGATGCGCCCGCCTAATTCATAAGTAAGTGATCCGTGTTTTAAGGTTTCAAACGTAAATAATCCATAAGTATCAATGTCGGATTTTGGGACGATTTGAGCTTCTTCGCCTTGACAATGCCGCCAATGTTGCTGCTGCCATACAGTAAAGTGGCGGGACCGCGCAGCACTTCGATGCGTTCGGCGATAATAGGATCAACGCCATTGGTGTGATCGGGGCTTAAGGTCGAAACATCGTTATTGCCTAAACTGTTTTGCATCACTTTTACGCGAGAGCCAGATTAGCCGCGGATAACCGGTACACCGACACCGGTACCGAATGATTGATTGGTGATACCCATTTGATTTTGCAGGGTGTCGCCAAGAGTTTGGCCCAAATTGGTCTTAAGCTGATCGCCCGATAAGCTGATGGCCGGTTTGGCAGATTTTGGACCCGCATGTTTGGTACCGCTACCAAAGACGACTATTTCTTCCAATTCCTGAATTTGCTGTTCGGCAGCATACGCTACAGAATTCAATAACGTAGTTACAGCTAGAAATAATAGTTTGGTTTTAGGCATGGTGTATCCTCCTGGAAAATAGACTCAATTTTTTGAAGCGTGGGGTTGCGGGTAAGTTGTTTAGCTTTAGGCGGTTGCACATCTGGCGCAGATACCTTGGATTTCAACCGCTTTGCTATGAACGACAAAGCCAGCGCTGCCGATTTCCTCAGCTATCGCTCGCATCACTTTGGCGGCGGGGCGTTCTTCGACTTCTGCGCAAATTTTGCAGATCAGCAATAATTGTTCGTGCTGTTCATTTGAACAACAGCAACCGATAAAGGCATTGAGGCTTTCGATACGATGAATAAGTCCCTGTTCGATCAAGAAATCGAGGGCGCGATAAATGGTCGCCGGTTTGGCGGCGTTTTGGAGTGGTTTGATCTTGTCTAAGAGATCGTAAGCCTTAACCGCTTTATGGCTTTCCCATATCAATTCCAGTACTTGCCGCCGAATTGGCGTCAATTGAACACTGCGCGCTGAACATACCTGCATGGCGGTATTTAAAGCGGCATTGACGCAGTGTTGATGGTCGTGTTTTGAAGCTTGCGGCAAAGCCGAATCGGCAACGCTAGATGATAAAGTAGTCATGAGATAGCCCCCTCAATTATTGTTATAATATAACATATTATGGCTATGTTAATTCAGCAAAAGGCCGTTATGACCGAGACTCAGGATTCGGTTAACCTTTCAGCCAGGATAAGCTGGCTTCAGTCGTCCCATGTGGATGATATTCTGCACCCACCCAGCCTGAATAAGCAGAATCGGCTATCGTTTGAAAAATGCTTTTGAAGTCAAGCTCACCTGTTCCTGGTTGGCCGCGACCGGGTGAGTCGGCGAACTGGATATGGCCGATTTGATCGATATGGCGGGTAATGAATGAATTAAAATCTTGGCCCATTCGGGCCATGTGGTAAAGGTCGTATTGCATAAACAATCCCGGATCTTTAAGTTCATCGAGAATCGCCAGCATTTGGTCTTGGTTGTGGATCATGAAATTCGGCATATCAAAGGTATTGATCGCTTCAAATACTGTTTTGATGCCTAGCGGATGCAAGGCCTCCACGGCGAGCGCGAGATTGGTTGTAAACGTATCGAGATATTTTGACCTGTATTCAGGCCTAAAACATCGACCCGGCAAGACATTGATCGCATAGGGTTTCAGTAGTTCGGCATAGCGCACTGTTTGTTCCAAGGCTTGTTGAAACTGCGCGGTCTTTTCAGGCACCGCTGCAAGACCTTCACCACCTTGCAACAGATCGTCGGCATCAATGTTAAATAACACTAGATCAAGTTGCAGATCATTCAATAATTGTTTTAGTTCTTCTGGAGCCAGCGCATACGGAAACTGAATTTCAACGGCGCTGAATCCTGCCTGTTTTGCGCGTTGAAAGCGTTCGAGCAGCGGGACTTCGGTGAATAATAAACTGAGATTGGCGGAAAAACGTAGCATTAGTCTGGCCGGTAAAGTTTGATAAGTGTGGCAGGGTCCTGATTTAGAAAGCCCCGGTCGCCATGCAGTTGCATAAGTTGTTTGGCAAGCCCTGACATTGGGATCGCTTTGCCGTGTTGTCCTGCTATATCTACAGCCATACTCAGATCTTTCAATAGGGTTTTGACGTGCCATTTGACCGGTTCAAATTGCGCGGTGGCCATTTCCGGACCGACGATTTGCAGCGGCTTGGAATCGGCAAAGCCTCCGCTCAAGGCTTGGGGAATTTTTTCGGCGTCGACACCTGCTTGTTGGGCGAGGGCAATCATTTCGGCGATGACCAGCACATTACAGCTTACGATCATTTGATTGCAAATTTTGGTGATTTGACCGCTGCCGACTTCGCCCATATGGGTCAGACGCTGATACAGTGGCGCTAACACTTGACGTGCAATTTCGACATCTTCCACGCTTCCTCCGGCCATGATCGCTAAGGTGCCATGCTCTGCACCACTGACGCCGCCTGAAACCGGGGCATCAACCCAGTGTACGCCCAATGGCTCAAGTTGGCGTGCTAAGGCTTGCGTGGTGGTCGGATGAATGCTGGATAAATCGATAATTAAACGCGTTCTGTGTACGAATGGCGCGATATCATGCTCGATCACATCTTGTACGGCCTGACTGTCCGATAAGCAGAGCAGTACGATGTCGGATGCCTCAAGCAACGAGGTTACGGTCTGGTGAGCAATTGCCCCGGCTGCGACGACCGTAGCCAGTTTCTGCTGACTACGATTCCAAACATTGACTTTAAAACCAGCCTCAAGCAAACGTAAGGTCATGGGTTTGCCCATTAAGCCGATTCCGATAAATCCTAAGGTGTAAGTATGGTTTGGCATGGCAATCGTCCAAGGTAAGTTACAATAGGCTATTTTAACGTGCCGGACAGCGAAGATAAATGTTTTGCGCAAGGCTGACTAGCGCTAACAAGACATGCGAACATAGGAATTAGCACTAAATAACTTGAGCAATTTAAACTCCCTTTCCCCAAACCTTTGCCTGAGGGAGATATTGCGCAAGTTATTTCATACACGTTACTTAGCGTATTTGAATTGATAGGTGAAATGAATGAACTTGAAGAATAGTAAGGCAGTGATGTTGATCATTATCTTGAATTTCGCGAGTCAGGCGGGTCATGCCGCAAATGTGACCAAGGCCGCGATTGCCAGCGCTAACCCGTTAGCAACTTATGCGGGTTTCGAAATTCTCGATCAAGGTGGCAATGTCTTTGATGCCGCAGTTGCGGTTAGCGCGGCGCTGGCCGTGGTTGAACCGTCGGGTTCAGGCTTAGGCGGCGGTGGTTTCTGGTTGCTGCATCGGGCTTCGGATGGTTTTGAAGTGATGCTGGATGGTCGAGAAAAAGCGCCGATGGCCGCGCATGCCAATATGTTTTTGGATGCTCAAGGGCAGGTGAATAAGACTCAGACACTCGACAGTGGCTTGGCGGCGGCAATTCCAGGGATGCCGGCGGCTATGGTACATTTGTCGGAACGCTATGGGCGTTTACCGCTTTCAAAAACCTTGGCTCCGGCGATTCGCTATGCGAGACAAGGGTTCAAAGTGGGGGAGAGGCATCTTAAGCTGTTGAAATTCCGCAGCGAGGTTATCAAAAAGCAGACGGAAGCGGCGTCGATCTTTTTGGTCAATGGGGCGTTACCCGCTGAGCAGAGTGTCTTAATACAGGAAGACCTTGCGAAGACCCTGGAGGCGATTGCAGACGAAGGGCGAGACGGCTTTTATAGTGGCACGATTGCCCAAAAATTACTGACGGGCGTGGCAGACGCCGGCGGGAACTGGACGCAGGCCGATCTCGATGCATATGAGGTTTTGGAGCGTAAACCGGTTAAGGGTGTTTATCGTGGCATCACCGTTACTAGTGCGGCACCACCTTCTTCGGGCGGCGTGGTATTGTTGGAAGCACTGAATATCTTGTCGAACTACGATTTAAATCAAACCAGCCCGTTAACGACCAAGCATCTGGTTGTGGAAGCAATGCGCCATGCCTATCATGACCGTGCTTTATATTTGGGCGATCCTGACTATGTCAAAATACCGGTGGAACAATTGCTCAGCCAAGATTATGCCGCAGGTCAACGGAGCAGCATTCGGCCTGATAAGGCCTTACCGAGTGAGGCATTGGCTGGGGTGATTAAAGATCAACCGGCGGGGGTTGATACCACGCATTTTTCAATTATTGATGAGGAAGGTAATCGAGTTGCGGCGACCATGAGCATTAACTTTCCATTTGGTGCCGGCATTGTGCCTAAAGGCACTGGAGTGCTGCTGAATGATGAAATGGATGATTTTTCGGCTAAGGCAGGGGACCCGAATGGTTATGGCTTGGTGGGTGGCGTTGCGAATGCGATTCAGCAGGGTAAGCGGATGTTGTCAAGCATGACGCCAACCTTTTTGGAAGATCAGGAGCGGGTCGCCGTGCTTGGAACACCGGGGGGCAGCAGAATTATTTCGATGGTGTTGCTTGCGACACTTGATTTCGCTAAGGGGCACGATCAGCATTCCTGGGTTCAGTTGCCACGATTCCATCACCAATATCAACCCGACGAGATTATTTACGAACAGAATGCGTTGAGCTCCGATGAATTAAGCCAGTTAAAAAATATGGGCCATCAGTTGAAGCTGGCGCGCTACGCTTACGGTAATATGCAGGCGGTCCAATTACATAAAGCCACAAAAGCCTTGGCTGCCGCGAGCGACCCACGCGCTGAAGGCTATGCCGGGGTGCGTGAATAAGTCGCGATTCTGAATGTTACCTGCTGCAACGTCGGTCGGGGTTGATATCTGGCATATTGATACCCGACAGATGAACATTGATTATCTACGCTGTCTTCACGTACTCGATCAGACAGAGCGTGACGCCGCTGCTAAATTTAAACATCAAAGCTTATCTGAGCGTTATGTGCTTAATCATGGTTTGGTAAGAATCATTCTCGCAGACTATCTTGCCGCTCAACCCTGTGAATTACAGTTTGAACGGGAAGTATACGGTAAGCCATATTTGCGCGATTATCCGGAGCTTACCTTCAATATTTCGCATTCAGCGGATGATTTGTTGCTTGCTGTTTCCAGTGGCGTATCGCTGGGGGTCGATATTGAACGAATCAGGCCTCGGCAGAATTTTTCCGGTGTCATTGAACGCTGTTGTTCTGTAAACGAACAGTTCTATTGGAAAGCTTTGCCGGAGGAATTTCAAATAGCAGCGTTTTATAAATTCTGGACCTACAAGGAGGCCTTTGTCAAAGCCGTCGGAAGAGGTTTAGCTTTAGGACTTAATCAGATTGAATTCGATCTCGAACGTGGCGCGGTTATGAATGTGCCGCAGAATTGCGGAATGTTTGATGAATGGTGGGTGGGTGAACTTGCGGTAGGGTCCTGGAATAGTGCGGCGTTAGTTATTCGAGGAATGAATCCAGAATTAAAGTTACGCAGCATCGCAGAAATCAAGAATTTATAGTGCAAGATTTAAGATTTAAACTATTATTTACACGGAATCTTTTTTTTCAACGTTTGTCCTACGGGTTCTCTATTGTCGACTCGTTTCGAACTTTTTCACCTTAATTTGATGCGCATTTCTTCGTAGAAGAAGTTTTTTTCATCAGGTCTATTTCCAGTTCAATCTGATCATGCACTGGTGATCTGTGACCGCTATTGCTTTGAAATTTTAAGTTTTTTTATAATTACCTGAATATTTGGATTAATAATGTTAAAAATAATCATGTCGATGAGTATTCGCTGGAAATTGCAACTGGCGTTTTTTTTGGTAACGATGGTGACGACTATTTTTAATCGTTTTTTGGCGGCACATGAACTTCAAAAGATGATCGACATCTGTCGGAGTAGTGGGGTTAATCAAGTCCTTATCAATCAGTTAACGAGTGATCGTTCAACCTATATTTTGAATTCGTTCTGGGAATCGGGTCTGGAGTTCACGATTCAGTTTTTTATCATTGGGATTCTTGCCAATTACTTTGTTCATCCGATTCAACTGTTATGTAAGGCTTTGGATGCTTTTGCGAAAGGCGATTTAACCAAAAGAGTCCAGAATGATGCATTGGATGAAATGGGCGAATTGGCGAAAAGCTTCAATAATGTTCAGGTAAATCTGAACAGAATTATGGGAGAAATCAATAAGAGCGGTAAGCAGATGGAGCAAGCGACTTATCAGATCTCGGCGATTTCCCAGGAGATTGCCGAAGTTAGCAAGCAGGAGCAGAGTCGTTCGGATGCGGTTAGTCAAGTGACTCAGGATTTATATTTAATTTCGAGTAAAGTTCAGGAGTCGACCCAATTTACCACTCAGCGGGTAAAGCAAACTGAGGAATTTGCTAAAGAAGGCATCCAGACAGTTCAAAAGAGTATTAAAGAAATGGAATATACCGCTCAGGATGTTAATCACGCAGCTTCGGAAATTAATGAATTAGCGCAGGCGGCTTCACAGATTCACAAGATTATTGATACGATCAAAACCATTGCCGGCCAAACTAATTTGTTGGCGCTTAATGCTGCAATTGAAGCGGCTCGAGCCGGTGAGAGTGGTAGAGGCTAGGCTGTCGAAATAAGTCCCTCTGTCCCAGTTATTTTACTCCCGATTTTTGGCTTGCAATATTGTTGAAAAAAGCTTGGCGTTTTTTTCGAACAGTGTAAGGAATGTTATCTTTTTCCCACATTTCCACGTCATTATGGCGAGC
>CANNKG010000214.1 GCA_947505105.1 Methylococcaceae bacterium
ATTTTCATTTTTTCCATCTGCGCGAGCAACAGTGGAATATCGTCTACCCGTTCGGTTCTGGTAATGTTGATTGAAGTTTCTAATGGTAAATGCTGATATCTTGCCATAATTCTACGAATCTTGGGTTAATTTGAGCGAACGATGAGTAACAAGTTTACTGGTTATAGTTCAAAGTGGTAACCGTAATATTTTAAATTTTTACAATTGGAAATGATAAACTTGATGACACAAGACCTTCGGAACGCCATCTTTATTAGCAAATGCTAAGGATTTTTCCCTTGAATTGCGCTGTATATGTCTCGCAAACAATCGGTAAATTAAGTCTTTTTGGGATTCATAGTTTACCTCGAGAGAATAGTCTCTTAGCCGAATGTCAGCTAGATCGGGGCAAGATCAACTTAAAATCGCTGTTTTTCTACGAGCAAAATCGCATAAAATCTTTTTTATTCAATGCTATATATTCAATAATATCCAGGAATTCATGAGATTATTTAAAAATAATGGATTAATTAATCGCCTTAGCGTCAGTCGTAAATTAATTCTGATTTACGTACTCGATTTATCAGCGGTAATCTTCATTTCCACGATTCTTATCAACGAAAAATTTATCGCTATCGATTTTGCTCGTAAAGAGTCAGTGGGGAATCATTACATCGCAGTGCTGATGAATGTCATGGTCGACCTTGCTACAACAGCCCCTATCAACAATCCAAAACAGGCAGTATTGGACGCAGAAGAGCGGTTTGGCAATATACGTGGAAATTTGTACACCACCGAGTTAGCACAGAAACTAGCAAATGATTTGAGTGGATTAGCAACAGTAGAATCCGGGATGGTCAAGCCGAACAAGAAAGTCTTACAATCAGCTCAAGCATTAATCTCGCGCATAGGAAACCAATCTAACTTAATTCTTGACCCCGACCTAGATAGTTATTACACGATGTCATTGGTGGTATTGCGCTTCCCAGAACTTGTCAGTTTGATTGCTCAGATCCAAGAAAGTGTCCGTGACTTTACTCAAGCTTCCAGAGATGATAAATCCCGCCTCCAAGTAGAATATTTGATATTAGAAGGACGATTAGATGCTTTGAGCAGTAGTATCGGCTCAGATTATAAAGAAGCCATCGCGGGTGGCAAGCCTGAATTTCGTGCACTGCTTGAACCCTCTAGTCAATTATTATTAGCGGCGATAGATACTTTGCGTAACCTTGCCCATTCACTTGTCGTCGGATCGGTTGAAAATCCGCTTTTACCGGATTTTGAGCGTGTAACACTCGAACTACAGAAGCAACTACATCAAGCGTGGACGCTTACCGGGAATGTCCTCGATGGTTTACTCAATAAACGCATTAATGAGCTTTTTAACCGAATGTTGTTCCATCTAGGTACTGCGCTAGTTCTGTTGTTGGTCATTTTAAATGTCGTGTATTTTGTTGCTCGCCAAATTGCTATACCCTTAAAACATCTAGCCAAAATTGCTGAAAACGTAAGAGAATCTGGAGATTATACTATGCGTGCAACTTGGCAGTCAGCCGATGAGATTGGTCGCCTAGTTAACGCATTTAATGGTATGTTGGACCAATTGGACCGTAGTCGCATTATAGAAAAAGAACTTGCAACTCAGGCGCGGGCCGCAGAAGCACAACGTGAATTGCTTGAAGCAATACCTATTCCTCTGATGGTTACATCAGTGCCCAATCATCAAGTCTTACATACGAATGCTTCCGCTCATGTTTGGCTTAATGGCCGCCAAACCGATCCCTGGGTTACGGGTCTCACGCCCGATGCTCGAGTAAGATTTTTTCAGCAATTATCTGATACCGGTGAAGCCAATGAATTTGAAGCTTTATGGTATGGTATCTCTGTACACAGTTGGGTGCTATTGTCTGCACGTCGCCTGCGTTATCAGAACCAAGATGCTATCTTAACGGCTTTCACCCCCATCGGACGACTGAAGCAGTTGGAACTCCGCCTGAAACTGTGGGCCAAAGTCTTCGAGGCCTCTTCGGAATCCATTATGCTCACTGACCATCTTCGTAACATTCTAACTACGAATCGCGCATTTTGTAGACACACGGCTTACGATCTTATCGACATAATAGGGAAACAGCCTAATTTTCTATATTCTGACCATAATCCCAAAGGTTTTTTTGACAATGTATGGCAGACTGCCGCTAATCGCGGTTCCTGGCAGGGTGAAATATGGATTAAACGCAAAACTGGAGAAGAGTTTCCTGCATGGGTGATATTAAACACGGTGCGCGACGAAAATGCCCAGATTACACATTACATATTTGCAGGCCTTGATATTAGCGAGCGTAAAGCAAACGAATCACGCATCAATCATCTTGCTCATCATGACATCTTAACGGACTTGCCTAACCGGGCGCTTTGCATAGAACGATTACGGATGGCCCTGCAAAATGCTGAAAGGCAAAATCAAAGGGTTGCAGTCCTGTTCATTGATCTTGATCGATTTAAAAACATCAACGATTCATTGGGGCATCACATAGGTGATGGGCTATTGCGTTCAATCTCCTGCCGATTCAAAGAATCAGTTCGTTCAAGTGATACTGTCTGTCGTTTGGCAGGCGATGAATTTATTATCGTATTAAGCAGCGTTACAGATACAGACGAGATCAATCAGTTTATCGATCGTCGTCTACTGCCTCTAATCAGACTTCCGCATGACGTTGAAGGAGCTGAATTACATGTATCCTGTAGTATTGGGATTGCAGTGTATCCAGAAGACGGTAATGAAGTTGACATTTTAATGAGAAATGCCGATGCTGCAATGTATCAAGCTAAATCACAAGGACGCAATAAGGTCGAGTTTTATACTATCGAGATGGATCGCCGCGCACATGAGCGAATGATGATAGAAACCGATCTACGGACGGCTCTTGAACAGGACGAACTGCGTATTTACTTTCAACCACGCGTTGATTGCATGACTGGCAAACTGCTGGGGGCTGAGGCGCTGGTTCGTTGGCAGCATCCGATCCATGGCCTAGTAAGCCCCGGACGTTTTATTCAAGTTGCCGAGGAAAGTGGGCTTATTGTACCGCTTGGTAATTGGATGATAAAGTCAGCATGCCGTCAACAGGCACTTTGGCGCAAAACAGGCTTCGATGAAATAGTTATTTCAATCAATCTTTCAGCCGCTCAGTTGCACGACCCAGAATTAATTGAAACATTACGCACAACGCTAGTCAGTCATGAAGTAAATCCAACACTGATTGAACTCGAACTGACAGAGTCGTTGCTGATGGAACATGTCACCGCGACTATCGAATTATTAAATGCCATCAAAACCTTGGGAATTTCATTATCAATCGATGATTTTGGTACTGGCTATTCCAGTCTCAATTATTTACATCGCTTCCCGATTGACAAACTGAAGATTGATCAATCGTTCGTAAGCGATATGCTTGTCGATCCTAAAGATCTAGCCATCACCAATGCTATTATTGGGTTAGGACATACACTTGGGCTCTGCGTGGTAGCAGAAGGGGTTGAACATACTGATGAGATGAATTTGTTGAAAGCAGCTGGTTGTGACGAATTGCAAGGCTATCTGATTGGAAAGCCGATGCCTGCAGATGAGTTTGAACATTGGCGTATTGCATATTCCAACCCAACAGGACGTTCTCGCATTTGCTGACAAAGCTGATAACCATCTCTCCCTGACATATGAATATCCAAGATCACAGCATCCGGTTTAATATCGACTATCTGAGCAATACAATCCTCCCCAGAGATTCAACCGCATTGACTGTATAGGCATATTTTTCAAGCAATATGATTAACATTCCCGATACGATCTCATCGTCTTCAACAATCAGAATTCAGCCCTTAAATTCAGTTGAAGTATCCTTGGTCATATTATTTTCAGAAAAGTTAATTAATTTTTGCCTGGGTTTTCATCACTTGCGCAAATTGAGTCATTAGCTCATTCAAAGCATAAACCTAAAAAGCGCCGTTAAACGCATACCCCGTTCAACCCTTCGATAAACTCAGGGCTAACGGAATTTTAAGGTCTCAACTACTCTTTTTAGGATAAAGCTTCCTTCATTTTAAACAGTTTTGGTTTTAGCGAGTAATATTGAAAACTCAGCTGCGGGCAGAGGCTTACTAAACAGAAAGCCTTGCATTTCATCACATGCCAAACTACGTAAAAAGGCCAGTTGATCGTCTGTCTCAACACCCTCTGCAATGGTTGTCATGGATAAGGCCTGTCCCAATGATACGATAGCCCGAATGATCGCAGCATCGTTATCGCCAGCCTGCATATTACGCACAAATGACTGATCAATTTTGAGTTTATCGACAGGGAAATGCTTCAAATAGGACAGACTAGAATAACCGGTGCCAAAATCATCGATCGACAAATGTAAGCCCAGTGATTTAAAGGTATGTAAGATACGCAGAATGTCTTCGACATTATTCATGATTGCGCTTTCGGTAAATTCAAGCTCCAAGCATTCTGGCGATAGCCCGGATTGCGTTAAAGCTTGTATTACCACATCTACAAGGTTAGGCTGATGCAATTGTAAAGGAGATAGATTTACCGCTATCGTAAAATCTTTTTGGACCGACCGCCATTGCTGTGCCTGTCGGCAGGCTTCTTGTAGAATCCATTCGCCCATCGGAATTATCAAGCCGGTTTCTTCGGCGATGGGAATAAAATCGCCGGGTGGGATAAAACCCATGTCTGGGTGCTTGATACGAACTAGTGCTTCGGCTCCGATAATTTTACCACTAGCAATATTCACTTGCGGTTGATAGTGTAAAACCAGTCGGTTTTCGGCCATAGCATTACGTAACTCCGCACTCATTCTCACTATGTTACGGGCATGGATATTCATGTCGGTACGGTAGAAACGATAGCAGTTTGATTCCAGTGACTTCTTAGCTTCGGCTAAGGCAAGGTCGGCATGTTCCATTAAGTGGGTAACGTCGTCCGCATCACTAGGGTAAACCGTAATTCCCATACGGATTGATAGCTGCACGCTTTGGTCCGCCAAGGTAAATGGCTGATAAAGCTTTTGTTGAATGCCATCTACCAACAGATTGATTTCTTCAACCTTGTTCAGATCCGGTAATACGATACCGAAAGTATCAGCAGCTAAACGAGCCGCCGTAGCATTTTTGGGCATGACTTCCCGTAAGCGTTGTGCAGTAGTTATCAAGACATCGTCACCCAAAGTAAAACCAAACGAATCATTGATAGCTCTAAAATGTTTTAAATTGAGATAGATAACTGCGACAAATCGATGATACGTCTGGGCACTGCTCAAGGCAATTTCAATGCGGTTTTTTAACAGGGATTGATTGGCTAAACTGGTGAGCGGATCATAAAACTTGAGGTGATTCAGTTCTTCAACAGCTTTTTTCTGCAACATGTCACTAAACACGGCAAAATGATTAATAATTTGACCTTCAGCGTCTCTTACCACATTAAAACTTGCCCACTCGGGAAACACTTCACCACTCTTGCGTCGATTCCAAATTTCGCCTTGCCAGCTATTTTCCAGTTCAAGACTTCGCCACATCGCTTTATAAAAATCACGATCATGTTTGCCGGACTTTAATAGATCAGGCTTTTTGCCTAATACTTCATCCTGGCTATAACCAAATATTTCGCTAAAAGCCCGATTCACATTGATGATGCGGTTTTGTGCATCAGTGATGACAATCCCTTCGGCAGCATTTTCAAACACCATATTGGATAACAGCAGCCGACGGTTACTGCTGACCATATCCGTTACATTGCGCAGCAACAGAAGGAATCGTGTTTCACTTGGTACATCGACATGTGTTTTGGAGACAGATAATTCAAACCATTGGCTACCACCCGGCCATGACCATTCAAATTGTTTGCCTGTCGACAAGCTGTTAGCTGAGACCTCTGCTAAAGCAGCCAAGATGGTCTGCTGCGTATGCGCCGGAAACAATTCGGAAATCAACTTACCAACCCATAGCTGTTTGGCTATTGGCAGGTTATTTTCTTGCTGCACATGGATATCACAGCAATAGCCTTCGCTATCGACTTCGATCATTAAATCGGGTATGGCATCCAAAGTGGCCTGCAGTCGAATGGTGGTTTTTTTAAGCTCAGCGGTTCGACTTGCGACGGCTTCCTGAAAAAACTGATGCAGCCGACTCAATTCAAGATGGGTATGTAAACGCGCTCTTACTTCATCAATATCAAAGGGCTTGGTAATGAAATCCGCACCTCCGACCGCAAAACCGCGTACCTTTTCTATAGTGTTGTCGATCACACTCAAAAATAATACCGGGATGGCATTGCCTGCCTCAGTGGCTTTGATGCGCCGACAAACTTCGAAGCCATCCATGATGGGCATCAAGATGTCTAGTAGAATCAGATCGGGTGGATTACTGCTTTCTACTATTTCAACAACTTTTGTACCTTCACAAGCCACTGTAATTCGGTATTGGTCAGATAAGGCACTCACCAAGCTATGCACGTTTTCCGGCATATCATCGACCACGAGCAGGCTGGGTAGTTGATGGGTGCGGATTCCACCTTCCACTGGAAATGGTGCCGATGGTTTGCGTCGATAGCGTCGTAACTCCAATTGTGTCTGCACCCGCAATCTCAGTAAATCCGGATTAATCGGCTTGGTGATGTAATCCGCAGCACCCATGGTTAGGCCTTTTGCTTCATCGGCGGCTTCAGATAATGCAGACACAAAAATGACCGGAATATCAGCAGTCATCGGGTCAGATTTCAAAGCTTGCAACACCTCGTAACCATCCATGCCCGGCATTTTGATGTCTAGCAAAATCAGATCAGGCAGTGGCTGACGATGTGCTAGCGCTAAAGCTTTTTCCCCGTCCGTGGCGGCGATAATCACATAGTCACCTCGCAGAATTTGCATCAGCGCATGCAGGTTTTCATGCACATCGTCGACCAGGAGAAGTTTGGCTTTAGGTAACTCGCAAAAAATAACCTCCATTAATTCTGTTTAAATTTGAGGCTGGATAGTCATGTAGTATTTCGGTAGGGATGCGTCTCTTTCTATCCTATGGCTAATAGCTTTAAATGCCATTTTAC
>CANNKG010000215.1 GCA_947505105.1 Methylococcaceae bacterium
ATAAGGATGTCGAGGAGGTGATGAAAAAACTTAACCATCGACCACGGAAAAGCCTTAACTATAAAACACCTCATTCAGTCTTTTTTGCAGAATCTTTGCCGAAGGCCGCATGACAACTAGGATTGCACTTCGGAGTTGAATCCGCCCAGCATTCTGATGTTCATGGACGATTTTTTTAATGATTCGATGAACTAATACTGCTTTTTCAAGGAATGCGTTTTGCTTGATGATTAACATAAGGTTTCCCAACTACTTCAAACATTGAAATCAATCGATATTTCCTTGATGGCCCTGAATCTAACAGTGTTTGCTTTGCCAGTCAATGAAACTCGTTTTCTTAAGAGAAAAGCGAGTTTCATGCCAATAACTCAAACTTCTTTAAACAATTGAATAAATATATAAAAATTACAGAGCTTGTCTGCATATAACCATAGCACATTTCTACGACATGACAAGAATGCCAGTTTGTCATGACACGTCATGTCATGATTTTTTACTTAGCATTTAAAATCAGTTTTATTGCTGGCAATATTTGGGGAAATGAGCCATTTAAGAACAATTTCACAAGAATTCGATAGGCATGATCAAGACGCGCGGAAGATTTAAAAACGGTATTCGCTGCTGCAAGCAAATACCGTAATTTTGGCCCAATAAATGATTGGTCTCTAATTCCCTGCGGAAAAAACTACCCTTTCAATTATGGCAATCAGTGATGCTAATAATGAGGGGGAATTTGTACCCCTTCATCTTCAACCCCTGGATGAGTTTGTAAGGTTCGAATATGTTCAATCAACAATTGGCTCATTTTGTCAAGACGATCAAGTTGAGCCTGCTGTTCAATCACAATCCGATTTAAATCCTGCAATAAATCTTCCTGATAAGCCACCTTGATTTCAAGTTCGATAATTCGATTTTCGTTCATACGGATTACAAATAGCCTCAATTTTCAGGCGGATTGGAAGCAATATATTCGTCACTGAGCCAGTATAAAGTATTCCATACTTTACTGTTAGATTGACTATTGGCTTTGACAATCGCTGCATAACGATCAGCAATCAATTCTTTACTATACTGGCGTTCGAGTCGTCTGACCGTAAAGTGTGCTTTGGCCATTTGTTGAAAGTGCTCGATAAAAAGTAGGTTAATAGCCGCGCCACCTAGAGCACCTAACACCGGTAATGACTGAGTCACCACTTTTTCGGATACCGGGATACTAAATCGTGTTGAGACAACATTGACCAATTTAACCAGAGCAGGCGCTCCCTCTGTACCAAGTCCATGTACTGCTAGATGATTGGTCGTATCGGTTACAGCTTTCGCCAGCAGCGAACGCGCCGCGTAATAACTGGTATCAGCACTCTCGGCAGTCGCGGACCCCCCACTTAACGCAAAGACCGTTAGACATTCCATTTTGGCTTCTAGAGTATTGAGATCTTCGCCCTCGGCGCGGGCGATTTCGGCGATTGAACGCAACATTATGGTTGCCGAGATCGGCAATTCGAGAGCGAGACTTGTAATACCAAAGGTACCGCCTAACGCACCACTCAAACCTACCAGAAACTTGTGATTTCGATTGGAAGGTTTACGTTTCTTGGCTGGCATCGTCATTAACGCGCCATCCAAAGCTTTGGTGAGAGCTTTTTTGGTAATCCGCGCGACAATAGTCGACCAATGTCCAGGGAAAGCGGCCATCGCTTTTTCAATCGGCATCCCCACCAAATGACTCAAGTGAGTCGCCAAATTAACGGTTTCCAAACGCTGTGCGGCCCGGGTAAGCGCGACTAAGTCATTTTGTTGCATGGGTCCATCCTACATACTCTGGATATTAGCGATTAGACCACTCAAATAAACAATCGTTTCATTGAGCAACACAATCCAGCCATCAATTTGTTCTTTGAGCATATGCCAGAAATTATGATGCTTGAAATCTTCTTCGGTATAGAAACTTAAGCCTCGATAAAAGGTATTACTCCCCATCACCATCATGATCAAGGCCGCGGCTTTTAACATGAGCCCTCTAAAATGGGCGCTCATTTTTCCAAAAGCCAAACTCACGAACAGCATCATAGGCAAGGTCCCGGCACCGAAAGTTAACATCAGCAGGCCGCCTTCCTGAATTGTCGGCGCAGTAGTGGCCTTGACCGCCATCGCAAAAGTTAAGGGGCAAGGCATCAAGCCATTTAACAATCCGGCCAACAATGAACCAACAATCGGTCCTCGGGTTCTGGAATTGGCATAGCCTTTACGCAATAACGACATCGGCAGTAAGCGAATCGAACCTTGAAACGGCAACCAACCCAAAATGCCTAAGGCCAAAATAATGACTACACCTCCAATAAACATCTGCAAAATACTTTGAATTTTGCCGAAGATCCCGCTCGATACCAAGACCACCCCAAGCGCCGCTGCCAGAAAACCGACCGTGGTATAGACCGAAATCCGCGCCATTTGATACAGCAGATAAGGCAAATAGGAGCGATTGGCACTCGACTTCATAAAGTAACCGGAGACCAGAGCGCCGCACATGCCTAAACAATGACCGCTCCCCAGAAAGCCCGCAATAAATGCGAGGCTGTAATCAAATCCCCCAGTACTCACCGCCATATCGACTAGACCATGATCATGCCCCATTGCCATATGATCCATTGCCGAGTGGTCCATCGCCGAATGATCCATTGTTGAATGATCCATGGTTAATCCTGCATTTTATTAAGGCGTAACGAATTGACGATGACCGAAACCGAACTTAAGGCCATGGCTCCCGAAGCAATCATCGGATTTAATTTCCCGAGCGCGGCAATCGGAATCGCAATGGTGTTGTAGCCAAATGCCCAGAATAAATTCTGCTTGATCACCCGAATAGTATTCGTGCTTAATTGAATCGTCTCAGTCACTTTGCTGATATCGCCATGCACCAGCGTTAAATCAGCCGATTCGATCGCAATATCGGTACCACTACCGATCGCAAAGCCGACATCTGCGGCGGCTAACGCTGGCGCGTCATTAATGCCGTCACCGATCATACCGACAAATTTCCCCTGGGCTTGATAGTCTCGAATAATCGCCAATTTTTGCTCCGGCTTAGCATTGGCGACCACCGTTTCGATACCGACCTTGGCCGCAATCGATTGTGCGGTTTTTTCGTTATCACCGCTCACCATCAGGGTTTGAATGCCTAAGCGATGTAAATGTTGAATGGCCTGAGCCGCATTAGGACGCGGTTTATCCATAATGGCAAACACCGCGGCAGGTTCTTTGTCAATTGACATATAGACGGCAGTTTTACCCTGCACGGCAAACTCACAAGCCTTTTCATGCAACGCCGTCACATCAACCCCCTTTCCTTTCAACCAGGATTTATTACCCAGGGCGATTTGACGACCGTCAATCTCGGCCACAATTCCATAACCGGTCTGGCTGCTGAAATCGTTACAATCGAATAATTCGAGATTGCGCTCTTTGGCATAATCGACAATCGCTTTTGCCAGAAAATGTTCGGAGTTGTATTCTGCCGATGCCCCTAAACGTAACACGGTAGTTTCGTCCAGATGCTCCAGAATGAATACGTCGCTGATTTTTGGCTTACCTTCGGTGATTGTGCCGGTTTTATCGAACACAATTACGTTTAATTTGGCTGCTATTTCAAGACTTTCGCCATTTCGAATATAAACACCACGCGTTGCGGCCTGACCCGTTCCGACCATGATCGCCGCCGGCGTCGCTAATCCCAACGCACATGGACAGGCAATCAACAGCACACTAATCGCGCTGCCGAACGCAAACGCAAACGGCGCGCCGGTCAACAGCCATCCCACCATCGTGAATCCGGCGATACCCATGACGGATGGAACAAAGACCGCTGAGATTTTATCGACCTGTTTTTGAATTGGTAATTTGGCAGCCTGCGCCTGATCGACCATATTGACAATCCCAGCCAACACCGTATCCATACCGACGGCGGTCGCACGCACGCGCAATACGCCATTACCATTGACGCAACCGCCGTAAACCGAATGATTGACCTCTTTCACGACCGGCAGGCTTTCACCGGTTAACATCGATTCGTCAACGGTCGAGACACCCCAGATGACTACGCCATCGGTTGGTATTTTTTCACCGGGCCTCACCAATAAGATGTCATCGACGACTACGGTTTCGACATTGACGATGCGCTCTTCTCCATCTTTTAAAATTGTCGCCGTTTGCGGCTGTAAATCAACCAATTTTCGAATCGCTTCACCCGCCTGTCCCTTAGCACGTTCTTCAAGATAGCGTCCGAGTAATACAAAAGTGATAATCGCCGCCGCTGCCTCAAAATACAAATGGCTCCGCCGCGTAAATAACCCCGGTAGGCTATAGCCATAAGCCGCGCCGACCCCTAAAGCAATCAGCGAATCCATGTTGGCGGCGCGTTGCTTGGCTAATCGCCAAGCTTTAATAAAAAACTGCCGACCCGACCAAAACACTACCGGTGTCGTCAAAATAAACTGCAAGCCATGCAACCAGGTTTGCGTAGGCATTGCCATACCCACCACAACCACCGGCAAACTTAACACCCCCGACCACACGAAGCGACTGCGCGCCTGCTCGATACGTAATTGCTCTTTTTCAATCAGTGCCTTACGTTGCGCCAAGGTATCCATCGGAAATGCGTGATAGCCTAAACTCGCGATTTTTGCGCGCACTTCGTCTTTGTTAAGATGACCTTGAACTGAAATCGTCTCGGTTCCGAAATTGACCGAAACCTGTTTTACCTTTGCATCCCGTTTCATCACCATTTCAATCAACAATGCACACGAGGCGCAAGTCATCCCCTCAATCGCTAGATCAACCGATTGAACGGTACCCTCAATAAATTCTTCCTTAGCTTGAACCTGAGTTCCCGTAGAAGATTTTTTAGCGAGATTGCTCAATACCGTATCCAATAAACGCAATAAATTTCTTTGGGGCAATTTATCGGAATCGAAATGAATGACGATTGAACCAATCGCAACAACAGCCCGAACTTGTTTGATTTCGCGCCGCTTTTTGAGCAAAATTTCGAAAATATAGGTGCGCT
Source organism: Methylococcaceae bacterium (assembly GCA_947505105.1). GTDB lineage: Bacteria > Pseudomonadota > Gammaproteobacteria > Methylococcales > Methylomonadaceae > SXIZ01. Next base: position 5,060 of record CANNKG010000215.1, read on the forward strand.
CTGCATCTTTAACTAAAATCGGCGCAATAATTCGAACTCTGGACGTTAAAGTGTGAACCAGACGAAAATTTTGATATTCAGAGACTTCAGGAATCATAAAGAATGTGTGCAGTAAAAAATCAACAAAGAGAGAAACTTAATTCAAAACATCTAACAGAAATGCACTGAATTCGTTTGATAACAAAAGCATATATTAGATGCGAAAGACTCATGCTAGAGTCATGGTAGAGTCTAAAATGCTAAACGTTCAGTGTATGTATTACTTCGGCTTACGCGAACGCATCAGCAGGAAAAACAGATACCAGACCGCCAGCCATTCATACCGATATTTCAAAGGACTGGGTATCCACTCCTGAGTAATTCGACGCCAATGAATTTTAATCAAATAGAAAACCAAAATATCATTCAGAAAATTGATAATGGCTTGCTCGGGATCTTTAACAAAAGCCTTGGGACGTTTCAAGCCAATCTTGGTCACAATTTTAGCGGCCTGCACAGTCTCTTGAGCAGCCGTATATTGATTTTTTGCCCAACGGGTTACTTTTAAAGATTTAACTTTATCGAGAAGTCCGCTACGCCATTTAGAACTCAAATGCAGATCAAGCGCCAACTTTTGCTTAAGTAGGCCTTCTTGTTCGACGCTTTCAATCAGCTTGAATAATTGTCTAGCGAGTTGGGTAAAAGGCAAAACCGCATCATCGTAGCGTATTGATAATTTCCGATCTTTACTAAAGAGTCGAACCCTTTCCACACCATTAATAAGCAACAGTCGATTTTCGAGCACCTTTGCAACCGAAACGAGGCAGAGACATTCAGGAATCTGAAACCGAACATGACCGCTAGCACGATAACGTAAAACAATTTCTTTTTGGATGATCATAAATTCCGATTTAATAATTCACCATATCGGCCTTCATCTTAAAGATGATTAGCTTATATTTGCCTACTCACACCGCTTAATTGCGTTAATCTTCTTTTGTTTCAGCGACTAAATCTTCAAGAGTTTCTTTTTGCTGCAAGACAAAATCTTTTCCCGCATCAACAGCCTTATTGGTGCTGGCAATAATTTCTTTACGGTATTTATAGACAAAATATCCTGCCACTATACCTAAACCAAAAACTAAAACTGGACTTTTAACTATTTTGCTCATAACTTTTCCACTGGTTTCCAATGCCGCAGAAACAATCGTTCCCTTAGCTATTTGTTTAGACAACGATACACCCTGTTTTTGACTACTATGTTGATGACTCATAAACTCCTTCCCATCCGTAAATTAATGATTAAGATCGGATTTATCGACTTCATTCAGAATCTGGTCTTCATTTAACATCTGATAGATACCTTGGCAACCCTCACAGCAGAATTGCTTATCGCCTTCTTTTGTTTGCAATTTGAAATCCGGTATTTCTATTTCCAAGCCACACAGATCACACGTTTTTTTAATATCTTTCATTGTCTAATAGCGACCTCATCTAAAGAAGCAATTTTAGCAAATAACAACATATAACAACATATAACAACATAGTTTTTTTAGTATTTTAGAATTCGATCAATCCAAACGTATCAGGACACATTGCAGCGGGTGTGCGTGAAGGGACGCCATCGCGGAAATCAATATCATTGAAGCCACAGCTAACCCCCCCGACTTTAAGTAGGTAGGAATAATCATGATCAATTGCTTCAGTGTGCAGTTATTAATTTTTGGCTCTGACATTCCTCCAGTTGCAAAATATAACGACAGAAAAGGAAATAAAGCAATATCAGAGCCAAATTATAAACATTTGATTAAATACAATTTATATTTTATTCCGTTAAATTTCTGAATAATCTATGTTATCTACCATATACATTTAGGCTACCCATTTAAGCCGGGACAGTTTTCGAAATCAGCGGGTTGCGAGTAGCCCGTTCTCTGCCCTTTCTGGGCAGCGGAAGAACACCCATTTCAGCAACCACCCATGAAAATAAATCTGGAAACGCTTGTCCAAACAAGCGCATTGCC
>CANNKG010000216.1 GCA_947505105.1 Methylococcaceae bacterium
ACGTCAATAACTCAAAGCCGCGTAACGTGATAAGATGCGCTACGCATAGGATGTGCTGAGGTACGAAGCGCATCAATCGAGTTACCAAGTCTAACTTAACGCTCAAGCGGAGCTGCGCAAAAAGCGCGCAGCCCGCTTAGCTTAACGTTAGGCGTACATAAGAAAATATCATGGCAATTACTTTTAGAATTAATCATGAATAGAGATACTATAGAAATTGAGATAAATGGAGTAAAACATAGCGCAGTCCGCACAATTACAGGTACAAGAAAAATGTTCCAATCTATAGCATACAATTCGAAAATAGAGCATGACGGTCACGCATATAAATCTGGCGAAATGATTAGCATGGACGTAGCCGCAAAAATCATATTGCATCAAATTGTGGAACGGGGCTGAAACTCTCAACTCCGTTTATGCCGTGCCCGCTTTGCATTAGACGATGTGAAGCGGAATAAAAGAAATCGCTATTTACAGGTGGTTTAATGAAAAGTCGTAAAATGAAAATTGGTGAACTGAATTTCAACACCAAAAAAGCAGCGATTGAATTTTACCGCAATATCTTGAATAAATATGATGCAAACACTTCCGTTGATGATGAAGACTTTTCTTACCTAATTGACTTGCTTAACTATAATTCGGATAACAATGAAACTGCTACAAATGAAGAGAATAAGGCTGAAGATGAAGATAATGAATCATTAGAAGAAATCGATGATATTTACGTTGATTATCATCCTGTTTACAAAAAGGTAAAATGTTTTTATGCTGTTTTTGGTGAAGAAGAATGGCTGTTTAGCTATTTATTAGCAATAAACGGAGGTTTATCAGACGAGAAAAAATTTTATATTTCTTGTAGAAATTCAGTCAAAGAAATTTTAAGAAACTTCAAAATTGAAATGTTTAAAAATAAACCTGTTAAATGTGCAATTACAAAAAATATTCTTGACTGGGAAAATTGCCAAGTAGACCATAAAGCACCAATGACATTTTCAGTAATCGTTAAAACATTCCTGAAATCAAACAATATTGAAGTATCAGATATTGATTTATCTTATGAGGGTTCTATTTGGCATTTTTCTGATAAACAGTTTGAGACTGAATTTGTGGAATACCATAATAAAGTAGCCTTGTTGAGGATTATTTCATCTGAAGAAAATCAAAAACTCGCTTCGAAAGCTCGAATAAAGCCAACTAAAAATGATTTTACGGTAGGCTAAAAAATGTCTAACTCAACGTTCCAGCGGAGCTTCGCTACGCTACGCCCGCTGAACTTTGCGTTAGGCTTTATTTAATTAGGGGAATCAACATGGCTACAGCAATTCAAGGTGCAATAATTATCAACCAAGCCGGCCAGATGATTAAATATCAGCAGAAATGCGACAAGTGTGGAACTGTCAAGTCAGGAACCATAAATACATCCGTAGGGATACATTCTAGCTTCAACTCGAGCTTCAAATGCAATAAATGCGGAAATATGCAGAAAGTAGTTATTAAAGGATAGTCCAGTTGATTCAGTTATCGGATATTATCCGCCTTGATGACCCAAGCCAATACAAACTTCACCTAGCCTGCCGCAATGACGATTGGGTCAGTCCTCTTGATGAATATGTTTCAGATCATAAGAACTGGCTTGGATGGAATGAATGGAGAGGAAGTAGAAATGACTGGACTAGGGATTTTGTGTTTTCGTTAATGGAGTTTTATCCAAGATTGGACGCTTGGCTTTTCGGCGGTGTATTCAGAGTTGTGGAAAGGCACAATAATCATTATGACCTAGAAGAAATAGAAGAGTATAAGAAGTATGTTGGCCGTCTAATCCTTTCATTCCACAGATACCAAGGGATGAGGGGCAGAGCATATTACTTGGAGAATTACATAGCAGATTTCAAGGTTGTGGAAATTCTTCCATCTGCATATAGCGGAGAAAGCTTTCCAGGTTTTGAGCGAATTTGCCACGATTTTCATATCTTGGAACCAATATTTCGGTCTGAGAGATCTGATTGGAAAGCGGCTCTATCAAGTATCAAAGGTGTTTATGTGATTTCTGATAAATCCAATGGAAAGCAGTACATAATTTCAGCGTATGGAGGCATGGGAGTTTGGTCACGATGGTCTTGCTATATTGGCACTGGTCACGGATGGAATGATGAATTAACAAAACTAATTAATGAAAAATCAATCAAGTATGCACGTGAGAATTTCCGCCTTTCTTTATTAGAAACCATGTCGATGTCAGTTGCGGATGAAACCGTTTTAATTAGGGAGTCTCATTGGAAGAATGCATTAATGAGCAGGGAGCATGGATATAACAGCAATTAAACGGCGGTAAGCCGTAATCCGCAACAAATTTTTTATGAGTCATCAATGGCATATGAATGGGACAAAAATAAGGCTGTAACTAATCTGTCAAAGCATGGCGTTTCTTTTGAAGAAGCAAAAACGGTTTTTGACGATTCATTGTATGTGGACTTCTACGATCCAGACCATTCTCACAATGAACACCGCTTTATATTACTGGGTGAATCAATTCAAGGTAGATTGCTGTTCGTTTCTTATATGGAACGTGACAATGCAATTCGGTTAATAAGTGCAAGAGAAGCAACGCAATCAGAGAGAAAAGCTTATGAACAAAAATGATATGGAAGATGAGTTACGTCCAGAGTATGATTTGCAAAGCTTACAGGTGAGAAAACTAGGGGCTGGGCGCAAACGCTTTTGCGATACCGTTCGATTAGAACCTGATGTTATTGCCACATTCCCAAGTGCCGAAGCAGTAAATGAAGCATTACGTTATTTGATTGAAGTAGCAAAACATTCGTCTAGCCTAACTCAACGCTCCAGCGGACTCCGCTAACGCTACGCGGCTGAGATTTGCGTTAGGCACTCTTAGTATCTTCATTATTTTTATATATTTTTGGATTATGTCCTTCTCTGTAATTAGGCTGTGTAAACGCCTGGGCCAGTCCCTCCAAACGGGACAATGAAGGCTCGGTTAGTCTTGAACTAATATTGAAAGTAGGGTAATTACCTGTTATGTCAGGATGAAGATAAGCGGCTATCTTGACATCACTTGTTGAAACATACCTGCCAGCCCATTTTTCGATAAGATGCTTTACTGGGTAAAATCTGGAACATGGATTTTTAATTTTGACCTGCGCATCTAGCCACTGATACGCAATTCTAACGCAGTCGTTGTGTTCATGGTAAGCATCAGCATCTTTGCGAATATTTCGGATAGCTTGCTCAATCTGTATATCTGTAATCATAATTTTATCAATCTCCAAGCCTAACAAGTAGTTGCAAGCGACAAGCCGCCCTATACGGCTTGTGTGTTTTCTTCAATTTTCGTATGGCGGCTTGCGCCTGAACATGGCGTTAGGCATAGTCCTTGTGCCTGGTTAGTTCTTAAGTCGAACAGCCGCTGCTTCGATGATGCTTAGTAAATGATCGCGTTTAATCATGCCGCCCATGCTGTCTGCAATATATTTTGGCAGTTGCTGACTGCTGATTAAAAACTCGTCATCGTCCATAACGCGAATAGAAAAATTACCGTCCGATTGCCACATTGCCCATCTGCCATTCTGGTAAGCGTTGGTTTTAAAATCAAAGGTGATTTTGCGTAAGCCGTCCATCATGTTTAGATCGACGGATAGCGTGTTTTTACTTGATTTTGGCATTACATCACCTTCTAACGGTGCGGGTACGGGTAAGGATTTGAGTTGTTGAGTCACCAAGTCGTTTAACTCGGTGCGACTTATCCACAGCATTTCTACGCTTTGACTGTATTCCTGTTCTTTTAAGTCGAGATACTCCATTGCCTCGTCAAACTTGTCTGCGGGCAGGTCTTTGTAGCTGGATAGTTTGAAGTGATTTTGGAAGCGTGACCAGAGTTCTGCGCGTATTTTGCCTGAACCGCCTGATATGGTTTTTACGCGGTTGAACAGGATGCCGAGTTGAGCTTTGGTTGCGGTTGGTGGTTCGGGTAGGGCTTTTAGGCCGTATTGTGAGGATGGAAATAGTTTGGCTTGCATGGCGTTGAAGGCGTTGATATACCATTCTTTGATTGCCATTGCTTTTTCGCCTGTGAAGCTCATGACAACAATCATAAAGCCGTCTTTAGTGAGTTCATATTTCGGATATTTCACCATCAATCCAAGATTGTTTTCTTGCTCATATTCGGTCGGCGTAAAATTGCGCTTTCCGAAAGAATCAGAGACTTGCGTGATTATTTTTTCAATTGCCCGCAAAACATCCTTATGATTTCTTTCAAATGCTTCGGCAATCTTTAAAGATGTTGTGGTGAGGTCTTCGCCTTGAGCAAAGATGAATTGTTCTGGGGATAATGCGATTGTTGACATAATGATTCCTAGGTTTTCTTTTGAATTAAAGCTCCCGAAGGAGCGGTTAGGAGCTTCAAAATAGCAAACCAGAGCTACGGCATTTATTCAGTATATTGATGCCACTCCTAACCACAAATCTGGAATGTGCAAAAAATGCACATTGGAAAAATGGCAGGCATAAAAAAACCGTATGGCTTTCGTGTACGGGGAACGCTGGTTTTTGAGCTTTTGAAGACTCGGTGATAAGCATACGCCCAAACCCACAGCGTTGTCAATTCTCTAAGCGGCTTGTTTTAAGCCTACATCGCCAATGAGGGCGGAGCACATTCGCAAAACCTTAACATCCTCATCATTTTCGTCATCATCGTAGGTTTTTTCTGCATACCCTATGACCCTTCTGTCTGCATCCGCCAATTCGCTTAGCTGCTCTGTGGTCAAGTCAGCCAAATGCTTTTGCAAAAACTCACGGTTGCCTAAAAATATAAATGAATCCCCCGTGCCTGGCATCCAATGCTTAACGTCAATCGAATAACTTTTTAAGCTTTCCGCCAAGTCCTTCGCTAATGTCGTATTCATAAACGGTATACCCAAATCGTGTTTGTATTTTGGCAAAGCTCTCGCCATTCTTTTCATGTTGATAGGCGGTTTTAATAGAGCCATTATGATTTAAAATAACAGACCAATTGCCGCTAATCATTTCTATTGATGGAAAATCACCACCAATCATATTAAACCGCTGTGCAGACATTAAGGTATTTTTTACCTTTTTAAAATAGTCGGCCTCATCTTTAATATGATTTTTTTCAACACGCCTATCAATATGTTGCTGATAAACCTGTTTGTTAGCCCATATATCTAATAGCACTATGGCATTTTTCGCTTTTTCAGCCAATTTTGCAACGATATTCTCAGCCATGCTGATATTGGCAATGTCAGTAGGATTTCGCCATGAAAGTTCTTGTTTAAGTGTATCCATCCTTGGCATTGTACCAAACTCCCCAAACCGCTTTAAGTGGTACAGGCTGTCCTTGCCCTCATTCAGGATGCCGTCCAACGGTTCACCATCGAGCAGGCGTTGCAGTTTGGCACGAATCAATGGGGTCAGGCTCGATTGATTTTCAGAAAAATGCCTAACATTGCGCTCAAGCCGACCCGCTTCCGCTACGCTCCAGCGGTCGGCTTAGCTCTACGTTAGGCATGGCAGACAATGGAGAACAAATGAAAGTTTACAACAAGACTTTAGGGTTTCTAGTAGGTGCGGTATTATTAATCAATGCAGCCCAGGTGAGCGCTGAACCATTCAGCCCTCAACATGAGCAAGTAAAGAAGCGATTCCAAAGTAGTGAAGAAAAAACTGCCAAAGACGCAATATGGACGCAACGAGATATTTTTAAAGTTGGTGTCATTAATGACGGAACTCCTAGAGATGGGTATGCTGATTATGTGTGTCAGGTTCTCTACGAATATGGATTCAAAGGCGACAAAGTGTGGGTTCAGGTCATAGACATTGTTAAATTAACCCGAAATGGCGATTGGATAAAGCTTGGTGAGTCGCATTGTCAATAACCCGTAAATAGGACATTGTTTTGCCTACAATATCGACGTTTTATGGAATTATCATTCGCATGTACTTTGCACCCGGTGAACATCCACCGCCGCACTTTCATGTCTACTATGCCGAATATACGGCTACAATTGATATACGCACTTGCGAGGTGATTGAAGGAAATTTGCCGAGAAAGCAAATAAAACTTGTCTTAGCGTGGGCTGAATTACATCAAGAAGAACTTATGAATGACTGGAATTTGGTTATGAAGGGTGAGGAACCATTCAAAATCCAACCATTACAATAGGAGGAAATAAAATGTATCCATCAGTAACAGATGTTGTTCCCCAAGATGATTTCATGCTTGATATCACCTTTAGTAACGGTGAAAGCGGCATATTAGATATGAAGCCATACCTAGGTTTTGGGATTTTTAATCGACTTAAAGATTGCAAATCTTTTGAAAAAGTTACAGTTGCTTTTGACACCATTGAATGGGAGTCTGGAGCCGATCTTGATCCTGAGTTTGTTTACGATAAATGCAAAAAATCGGCCTAACAAAACGCTCAACCGGAGCGCGGCCATTTTGTAAAATCAAGAATCAATGGGGTCAGACTCCATTGATTTTTATCATGTTTTAAATCGTGGATTCAACTCCGAAGTGCAATCGAAAATACTCGGATTGAAAGAAGGCTAGCTGCTATAGTTCTCAGCTTTTTTCAATCCGACCAAAGACGAGAAGCGCATGAGAAACTACAAACAGCTAAACCAAGGACAAAGATACCAGATTGA
>CANNKG010000217.1 GCA_947505105.1 Methylococcaceae bacterium
GTGTATGGACATTATTGAATTCAGGCGGCAATTTGTTGTTGATGGTTAGCATCTCCCTCATCAGGAACAATCACTATTCCATCTTGAAACTTTACTCCGTTAATGACATCAGTCACCTTTTTAAATCCACTGATTCTGCGCCAATCCTTCTTTGATGTGTTTATGGTGTGACTCGCTCCAACGCTGTTTGTTGATTGTCAAAAAATCTTCGGCAATCGCCTTAAAGGTATTCTCAATGCTTCCAGCTTTTTCAATTTTGCGAGTGATTGCCGGATCAATACCGTTAGCAATTTGCTGCCTCGCTTCGTCGCGCTTATCTCTCGCCTGCTTTAAGCTTGTTTCTGGATAAACGCCCAATGCTAAAGTTTTTCGTTTACCGCCAAAACGATAATTGAAGCGAAAGTATTTGTTGCCCTTGGTATCAAATAAGCAAGTACATACCCTTTTCATCTGTGAGCTTGTAAGGCTTGTCTGTATTGGGTTTGGCGTTTTTAATGGCGGTATCTGATAGGCTCATGGCGGTATGTACTCCAAGATTTTGCAAAATACCGCCAAAAACACCCTCACTAACGGCGGTATGTCATGATACTGCATGGTATTATTTGAGACAATAAAAAACCCGCTATGCCAGATAGCTTGCGGGTTTTGATGTTACTTGATACTGCATGATATTACCGTTTGGCGGAGAAAGAGGGATTCGAACCCTCGATACGTTGCCGTATACACACTTTCCAGGCGTGCGCCTTCGACCGCTCGGCCATTTCTCCGGTATTGATGTATAGACAAAAGCCTAAACCATTGTCCATTTTTATTCTGTGTTCAGTCGAAAACTGATAAAAAAGTATCACTTCAACTTAAAGCTTAGGAAAGCCGACTAGCATAATGTAATTTTGCCGATGTTGCAATGCCTATTCGGTTATATTTGAAATGTTACCCTCATGCTCTGAACCAGACATTCTCGATTTGAAGCCAGACGGTTCAAAATGAGCTTGGCTGTCTGTAAACTCATTGGATACGAGCGCTATATTTAATTAGCTAAGGCTTCTAATTCGTCCCAACGGGCATAGGTTTGTTGGAGGCGTTCATCCAGGATTTTTAGCCTGTCAAGGGTTGTGGCCACTGTTTGGGCGTCCTGACGATAAAAATCTGCTTGGTTTATTTTAGCGGTTAATGCGCCTTGCTCTGCTTCAAGTTGTTCAATCAGCTCAGGCAGTTGTTGCAATTCCTGCTGTTCTTTATAGCTAAGTTTTTTCTTTTTAACATTTCCACTACTGGCGCTAATGCTAGTTTTGTTGTTTGTTGCGACAGCAGACTTCTCAAGATGAGCTTGAGTTTTGCTATAGGCTAACCAATCGCTATAGCCGCCGACATATTCATTGACGGTGCCGTTATTTTCAAAAACGAAAACACTGGTGACGACGTTATCGAGAAAGGTTCGGTCATGGCTTACCAGTAAGAGGGTGCCGTTGTAGTCGACTAATTTTTCTTCAAGTAATTCCAGGGTTTCCAAATCAAGATCGTTGGTAGGTTCGTCCATGATGATCAGGTTGGCGGGTTTGGTGAACAAGCGTGCCAGCATTAGGCGATTTTTTTCACCACCTGAGAGACTTTTGACGGGGGAGCGTGCTCTGGTCGGTGCAAATAAAAAGTCACTGAGATAAGACATAACGTGGCGTTTGTTGCCGGCAATTTCGACAAAATCATTACCATCGGCGATGGTGTCGGCAACGGTCATTTCCGGGTCAAGTTGTTCGCGGAGTTGGTCAAAATAGGCAACTTGTAGGCGTGTGCCAAGTTCAACAGTTCCGCTGTTAGGTTCAAGTTCCTGTAAGAGTAATTTGAGTAAGGTCGATTTTCCAGCACCATTGGGGCCAATTAAACCAATTTTGTCGCCGCGCTGAATCAGGGTTGAAAAATTGCCCACGATCGGTTTGTTAGGATAGCCGAAACTAATATCAATAGCCTCGATGACTTTTTTGCCCGAATTTTCGCCACGGTCGATCATGAGTTTGCTGGTGCCTTGAGTATTTCGTCGTTCGGCGCGTTCAGCCCGAAGTTTCTTCAAGGCGCGAACTCGGCCTTCGTTGCGGGTCCGTCGGGCTTTGACACCCTGTCTAATCCAAACTTCTTCCTGGGCTAATTTTTTGTCGAATTCGGCATTTTGATTTGCTTCGTCTTCAAGAGCTGCAGCTTTTCGACGAAGGTAATCGTCATAATTACCTTGCCAGGAAACCAGTTGGCCGCGATCCAGATCGACAATGCGGGTCGCGAGTTTTTGGAGAAATGAACGATCATGGGTTACGAAGAGGACGGCGCCCTGAAAATTCAGAATTTGTTCTTCGAGCCAGGTAATGCTTTCCAAATCCAAGTGGTTGGTCGGTTCGTCAAGCAGCAATACTTCGGGATCGATGACGAGTGCCTGGGCGAGCGCGACCCGGCGTTTCCAGCCACCGGATAGGCTGCTGATCAAGGCTTCCGGCGGTAAGTTTAATCGGCTTAAGGTTGATTCGACGCGTTGTTGGAAATGCCAGCCATTTTGGGCTTCTAGTTGGTGTTGTAGATTGCCAAGTTCTTTGAGTGCGTCCTCATCATCCGCCTTTAATTCCAGGGATAGGTGATGGTAACGGGTAATCAGGTTGCCTAATTCACCGAGTCCTCCCGCGACAGCATCATAAATGGTGGCGGTATCTTCGAGGTTAGGCGCTTGTTCAAGCCAAGAGAGCTTTAATTCGGGTTGATGCCAGATTTCGCCATGATCGGCATGAATCGAACCGGCGATGATTTTCATTAGGGTCGATTTACCTTCGCCGTTGCGGCCGAGTAAACCTACGCGTTCGCCGGCGTCGAGTTGAAATTCGGCATTGTCGAGTAGGGCATGGGTGCCAAAGGCGATAGAGACATTGGTTAAGCGTAATAAAGGCATGGTTATAAAGTTTTGTGTTGTAGAAAGCGTCTAAGCAAATCCAGCGCCATTAACGCGGCCTGATTTTGTTTGCGTCGCAGGGGGCCAGCGACGGTAATCGTTTGAGTATGCACTGATCGGCCAGTTGCCAAAGCATTGTATAACGTGACGGCCTGATCTTTATCTCGTAATTGGGCGTCATCAGCATGATGCAGTTGAACTAGGGCAAGGTCAGCTTGACTTTCCCGTTGTTGCCGCTCAGCGAGTTCGCTTGCCAGCGTTGACCAGTCATCCGCGTGATTTTGGAGGTCAAAACTTTTCAGAAAATTATGCGTTATTTGTTGGTAACTGGCGTGTAATAACCAGGGCTGTCCAATACATTTGGCGGCGATTAAGCCTTGGCTAAGGGTTTCCAGGACCGTTAAGGTAAGTTTCTGACTTTCAAGGATAGCACCAATAGTGGCAACCAAATCACCGGAATTTTCGTGCAAGCCGTCGATTGCAAAGACATAATCGCCGAGCGCAAGCGTAAATTGTTCAACGAGAGATAGTTTTTCTGATTCGGGATAATTATAAGGGAATATTAATTTGGTCTGATTTTCTTCATCACTGGTGCGAAAGCCAAGTTGAACGCGGTTGGGTAGGCTAATATTCTTCAGTCGTTGCTGAATGGCCGATTCACCGATGCCAATGGTTTTAAAGGTAATGCGCTGATCAGGCTGGGTCGGGTAAGTGTCGATCAGTTTGGGTTTAATCGAATGCGTAAAGAGTTGGCGCATTTCATAAGGGACCCCCGGCATAAAGGCAAACCAGCAGCGTTGATGCCTGATGCTGAAACCCGGCGCTGTTCCCCATTGGTTGTCGATACGCGTTGCGCTTTCGGGTAGGAGGGCTTGTTTAAGATTGCTTTCGGGCATCTCATGCTGACGTTGCGCAAAAAACACTTGAATTTGCTTAAAGGCGACTGGGTCGAATATCAGGGGGCGATTAAAGGCTTGCGCCACCGCTTCTGCGGTTAAATCGTCATTTGTAGGGCCGAGTCCGCCGGTACATAAACAGCAATCGGCGCGAGCAGAAATTTCGTGGAGTAAGGCAATTAAATTTTCCAAGGAGTCGCCGACAGTGGTATGCCGAGTCACTTTAAAACCGAGCGCGACCAATTGTTCAGACAGCCAGGCGGCATTGGTATCCACGGTCTGGCCGATCAGCAATTCTTCGCCTTGCGAAAAAATTTCTATATGGATTGTCATAGGAGTTGATACCAGAATGGTAGCGTTAATAGACTTAAGGCTGTAGTTACGCTTACCAGCATGGCATAGAGGCCGCTGTCAAGGTGATAACGATCACAGAATACGACGCCCATTAACATACTCGGCATGGCTAAATCCATTACGGCGGCTGCGCGATAGTCCGGGGCAAGATCTAGGTGAGCTGCTAATTGATAAGCAAAAAGGGGTAGTAGTAATAATTTAATCAGGACAGTGGTTAAGACAAACGGCAGTTGTTTTAAATGAACGGCTTGCCAACTTAAGGCGAGCCCCAATGAAAAAAGCATCAAAGGGATAACCGCTGCGGATAATTTTTGTAAAACGGCGGCAAACCAAGGAGGAATTGGAACGTGATTTAAATTTAACATGACTGCGATAAAGGCCGCCCAAAACGGCGGGGTATTCAAAAATGCTACTGGCGATTTCGGGCGTTCATGTTCTGCACTTCCGTAATGTCGGGACAGCATAATGCCGAAAGTGTATAAAAACGGGGCGATAGCGAATAGATCAATTTGGATCACCACCGAGCGCGTCCAGGCGCCAAAAGTCTGTTCCAGGACGGGTAAACCCAGAAAGGTGACGTTCGCAAAAGAAGCGGCCAGTAAGACAGTGCCAGTCTGTACTGCCGAAAATTTGAATAAACGACTACACAACCAGCTGCAGAAAATTCCAAAGGCAGTACTGGCAATTCCCAGCAAGGTATATTGCAGCGACTGAAGGCCGATATCGGCTCGCCATAACACTTCGAGCACCATCGCCGGTAAGAACAGATAATAGACTACGCTGGTAGTCACAATTCGAGTTTGTTGAGCGTTGAGCCCGGCAGGTTGTAAGGTCCGCCACACCGATCCGCAAGCGATGATCAAGGCCATTTGGAGCAAAATAGGGGTCATTTCAAGTACAGCAATGTAAAATTGCTATTCTAGCAGTTCGAGCGGGGCTGGGCTGATTAAAGTGAGCATCCGACTAAAAGGGTTTCAAGCTTTTAATTTAGCGCGCTCAAGATTAAAGTGGCGGTTGCATAGGCCCCGTGGTTAACACAGTGACTTCTGCACCGATATGCAGGCGTCCGATAGTGTTATGTAAGGCATTTTGTCCAAAATAGACTTTATTTTGCCATTTTCTGAGGCGACTAAGCGTTTGGAGTGGCTCTTTCGACATTTCGGCAGTAAGCGGATCAATCGTCGGTACGACGCATCTCGAACACGGTTTAGGCAGGCGGAATTCAACATTGTTGATGCTGATTTTGCGCCAACTATCTTCTGCATAAGCAGGGCAGCCTGAAATAACTAAATTAGGTCTGAACCGTTCCATAGAAATTTTGATAGCTAGTTCTTCATTTAAGGCCATTAGTGAATTTTCACTGATGATTAAAAATGGAAAACCATCGGAGAAACTGGTCTGATCGGTGACATCTGCATAACTTGGATCTACCATGCGAATTTCGGTAGCGGGTTGAAATACCAGACGGCAAGAAACATTTAAAAATTTGCTAAACCATTGATCCGCTTTTTCAGAGACAACGTGAGCTTTACAAAAGTCTTGCCATATTTCTACCCCGACAGTTTCTCCAGACCATTCATTCAGGCCAATTACCAGATTAGGTGCGCCCGGTGCTGAAAGGATCAGGCTTGAGTCGGTCAATGTGGTTTGGATCAAGGCCATACGTGGTTCATGTCGTTGACTTAAAAAGCGACTATGATGATCGATCAGCATCCAATGCCGGTCGTATAGTAGGCCTGTATGGTTGACTGACCATTGTTCGACGCTAATACCGGCGAGAGATTTGACTGGATAAATATAAATGTTACTGAGATAGGGGACGGACATGAAATAATTTAGATTAGTAGAAAAAAAGAGGATATTTTATCCGTTAGACTCTGAGTGGTAATTTGTATTCGTTAACAAGGATGTTACTAACTGGGCAGCGACGTTTTGAGAATATTGGGCGCTGGCAGGATATTGGTTAAATTGAATTTTCAATTGTTCAACAAGCTGTTGCGCGTCTTGATTGGTAGTAATTGTGGGTTGCTGCGTTGTTTCATTGTTGTTGGCAGCCGACAATTTAAGGCTATCCGTTGAGAGGGTAAGCTCTGGTGATGTTTGAGTGTTATCGTCTGATTGCTCTTGCTTTAGAGGTGCAGGTGTTTGAGGTTTCGATTTAAGGGTATTTGTATAAAGCGTCGAATTTGAGGATTCAATTTGAGATACCATGATTATTCTTCTTATCGCTATTCAGTGAACACATACCAGGAATACTGCTCCAGTTATCCTTTCATACTTAAGGTGTGTAATAAAGAAAGGCGGATTCAACTCCGAAGTGCAATCCTAGTTGTCATGCGGCCTTCGGCAAAGATTCTGCAAAAAAGACTGAATGAGGTGTTTTATAGTTAAGGCTTTTCCGTGGTCGATGGTTAAGTTTTTTCATCACCTCCTCGACATCCTTA
>CANNKG010000218.1 GCA_947505105.1 Methylococcaceae bacterium
CATGATTTTAAACAATAGCTGTAGTTGAACGAGGATAGTTTTTAGCATCTATTATCAGTTAAATACAGCACTATTTTTAAAACTAGCCGAAGTCATAAATTCGGGGAATTAAAATATGACTAAAATTGCCGTATTTCGACAGCCTAGACACGATCTCGTCGTCGTCAACAATTAGTATTCGACCCTTCAGTTTGGTTGCGGTATCGTCGTTCATATATTCCAAGATAAATTAGTTTATTAATTCCAGCGTTTTCATCGCTTGCGCAAATTGAGTCTTTAGTTCATTCAATAATTGGCTCGTCAAAACGCTATCCGTTATTGTTAAGGTTTTAAGTTCAATTTCATACATTTGTGCCGCATGCTGTAAATCTAAGGCACCGATAGTGCCAGCTGTACCTTTGAGCGTATGCACTAACCGTTTTGCCGTGTCAATGTTACCAGCCTCCAATTCGGCAAGCAGCTTTTCAAGCATCGTTGCGTTGCGTTCACGAAATAATTTTAAAAAACGTCGATAATGATTCATGTCACCGGCGAGCCTTTCTAGCGCATTCACCACATCAAAACCGGGCAAAGATAATGGCACATCATGATCTGCATCAACGAACTCAATGATCGGGGATTGGGGATTGGTTGCCGACATCACAGGACTTTCTATTGGCGTCGCTCCTTTTAATGCATTAATCAGAGCATCATAGAGCTGTTTTGTTTGAATAGGTTTCGTGACAAAACCACTCATACCCGCTTCCAAAACTCGGGCACGTTCCTCCTGCATAGCATGGGCCGTCAGTGCAATAATTGGCAGGGTTTTAAATTGTTCTCTGATTAATATTGCCGCGGTGTAACCATCCATGATGGGCATTTGGATATCCATCAATACTGCATCATAAGGTTCTTTGACAACAGCATCAACCGCTTGTTGCCCATCATTTGCAAGGGTTACGCTTGCGCCGGTCAGTTTGATCAACTCAAAACCCACTTCACGGTTAAAGGCATTATCATCGACCAAGAGGATCCGATAGCCTGCAAGATTCGGGATTTTTTCATCCATCGCCATTAATGTTGGCGGTTTCTTTTGGCCAGAAAACAACTCAAGCAGCGTATCATGTAGCACTAAGGGATTAATGGGTTTGATCATCAAATGTTCAAACTGCTCAGACTGATGACTATCCAACAGATGCTTCTGGACATGATCATCAGCAGTGATCAATATAATGGGCGGGGTATTGGTTAGATTCTTAATCTGCTGGGCCAGCACCATACCATCAATATCCTGTAAATGCCAATCTAACAGAATCAAATCGGCGGTAGATCCAAGAGCCAATCGAGCAAGTAATTGCTCTCCCGTATTGAAAGCTTCAACCTGGCAACCAAAACTTCCTAATAAGTTGACCAGTAAATTACACATTATTCTGCTGTCATCGACCACCCAGACGCGTTTGTCCGAGAATTCGCTGGCATCCAATTTACTTTCGTCCAGGATAGGGAATTCTAGAGTAAAGCTAAACTGACTCCCCTGGCCAGGCTGACTCTGCACCGCAATGCTGCCCCCCATCAATCTGACCAATTTTTGACTGATCACCAGACCCAATCCGGTTCCGCCATATTTTCGGGTAGTTGACGCATCCGCCTGATGAAAAGCATCGAATAAGCTTGATAACTGCTCTTCAGTCATGCCAATGCCAGAATCCTGAATCAAGAACCTCAGCTTAATGGTTGTCCCCACCTGTTCCATGGTGTCAATGATTAATGAAATCTCACCTTGATTGGTAAACTTAAGGGCATTACCCAATAAGTTAATAAGGATCTGCGACAAACGTAAAGGATCCCCCCATAGAATGTTGGGTACGTCAGGCATCATTCCAACGGTCAATTCAAGGCCTTTTTCATACGCGATGTTTCTAAAAAAATCTTGCAATTGATTAAGTAGCACATCGACACGAAACTCGATTTTTTCTACCTCTAATTTCCCCGCTTCGATTTTGGAGAAATCGAGAATGTCGTTAATGATGCCTAACAGATGCTCGGCTGAGAGATGTACTTTGTTTAAATAGTTGCGAGTATCGGCAGTGAGTTCATTTCGAAGCACCAATTGTGAAAATCCCAATATCGCATTGATAGGGGTTCGAATTTCATGACTCATGTTCGCCAAAAACACCGCTTTGGCTTTTGATGATTCTTCAGCTAATTGTTTAGCATTTTGTAAGGCTTGTTCGCTGGCTTTACGTTCGCTGATGTCTGAACAAAACGCTATGAATCTTGCCGGTGAATGAGCATTCTCAGGTTGATAGTAGACGGACAGTTCGACCGGAATGCACCTGCCGGTTTTGGTAACCAAGGTCCGATCAAACTTGATAAAACCCAATTTTTTAATTACTGCCCCTATTTCTGCAAATTGTTGAGGATTAAGGCGGAGCTCGAAATCTATATCAGGCACAGTAAGTGCTTGAACTTCCTCCTGGCTATAACCTAGCAACTCGATTCCGGCACGGTTGATCGACAAGATTCGCCCTATCTCGACATCCGTCCAGACTATAGCCGTCCCCACACTGTCCAAGGCAAACATCGTATCCATTAAGGTTCGCGTCTGTGTCTCCATCGTCGCTTCCAAATACTGACGATAATGTTCACGCTCATCTTCGTATTTTTTCCGCTTGGTGATATCGGTAAACAAGCCCATTAAGGCAGGTTTATTATTCATTTCAATATGGGTATCGCGAATTTCTGCAAAGAAAACACTGCCATCTAGTCGCTGCATGGGTACGCTTTCTTTAAGATTTACATTACCAGAAACAGATTCTCGAAATAGATTTATCCCCAATTTGCGGCTGGTCTCAGGCATCAAATCAGCAACGTGCATTTGCTTAAGTTGCTCCACGTCATAACCGAACATTTGACAAAAAAACTCGTTGGCATAAATCAGTTTTGACGTTTCCTTATCGGCAACGACAATACCCGCCTGAAGCGTATCCAAAACCCTTTTTAATTGCAGTTCGTTCTTGATAAGCACATCGTTTTTCTGGCTTAGGGCAATTTCAGCCTGAATCCGCTCAGTAATATTCAAGTGATGCGTCACTAAGCCTAACTCATCGCCATTAAGAGGATTGACTCCCAGCCTGAACCAGCGCTCGCTATCTGCGCTATGGCAAGGATATTCCATAGCAAAACTGTCATTAACGCCGTTGAGTACCGCCTGCATGCCTTGGTAAACGACATCAAATTCAGTTGAGTTTTGCGGGCTTCCGCAACATTGATCCAAATAGTTTAAGCCAATGCCACTCTGTACGAGGGTATTCCCTTGATTAGCTTCGGCAAAGTCACGCCATGCTTTATTGACGGCGATAATCGTACCTTGAGCATTCGTGACGGCGAGGGAGCCGGGAATAGAATCCATCACTGAAGTCATCAGGTTTTCTGAACGCCTTAACGCTTCTTGGGTCAGCGTAATATCATGGATGTCTGTGCAAGTGCCAAACCATTTGCAAACACCACTATCATCATTTATTGGCACACCTCTGATTAGAAACCAGCGATATTCACCATCGATGCGTCGCAGGCGGCAGTCCAGCTCATACTTGCCATTAGTTTGGACAGCGTTTTGCCAAGCAAGCCAGCAGGACTCCCGATCATTCGGATGCAATGCTTCAAGCCACCCAATGCCATGACTTTCCTGTAATGACAATCCGGTGAAGGCCACCCATTGCGAATTGAAATAGATATTATAGCCTTGGGCATCGTCAACCCAGACAATTTGCGGCATCGCTTCCGCTAACTGTCGAAATGCTGCTTCACTGCTTCGTAAGGACGCTTCAGCTTCAAGCCGATCAGTAATATCGCGCACGAAAGCAATATATAAGCGCTGATTCTGGTGAATATATACGCTCACATGGATTTCGACAGGATATTGGTTGCCATTTTTACGTCGATGATTACCTAGGAAGGTGGTCGATATTCCCGGCGCTAGTTGAGCCCATGCCAATTGAATGGTAGAAAACTCGGCACCGATTTCTATATCAGAAACATTCATACCCAACAGTTCAGCTTTTGAATAGCCGGTATGTTCGCAGGCGCGCTCGTTGACATCCAAAAAGCGTCCGCTGTGGTCGTGTATATAAACACCGTCAGATAACGACGCATCGACTAGGGTTTGATAAATGCCTCGCGAGTAATTGACTTCTGTTTGTAAACGTTGGTTTTTAAGCTGTTCTTCTTGTTGCTGACGTCGCTGAGATAATCCTTCCGACAGCGCCATGCCCAAAATCTTGGCAGCGTCTATTTGAACGTTAGTCCAAGATTCGCTGTGCTGTCGCCATTCTTGAGTCCAAGCCTCAAAAGAATGACGAGGATCCAATCTGATGCTACCGTTGTCTTGAGTCGTTACGGTTTTTTCGGGATTACCACCCCAACTGACTGTAGCAGGCTTTTCCGGGCGCAACCAGATCATAGCGTTCAGCATTGGAGAACCTACCGGCGTGGCTAGTAAGCCCGACGCTATTGAACTAAAGGCAGTTGCGGCAGGGTAGCGTAACGCCAAATCGTCACAGGCAAAAACTGCCTGAGCTGGCAGACTCTCCAGCCAACCAAGTAATCCTTGCCAGTGGGACCTTTCAGGAACATGCCCGAGAGCGTAAGGCGTACCTTCCACCACTGCGATCATGCCCGTTGCATCAAATAACTCGAGCAATGAGGATTCAATCCCATGAAGAATTGATAAGACATCATAAGGGGTGATTATTTTGAGTATAGTGCTAATCAGTTTAACGATATCGGCGTTAAAACTTTGTTTTTCTGACCATTCTAATGAGGACAACTTTGCAGATGCCATTTGGCTGATTAGGCACGCACATTCGCGTTGAAAATTTGAAATAGGCTTTGGCGATAGATGGTGACACGCAATTAAGCCCCATAGCCGACCATTTTGGAGTAAAGAAATGGATAATGAGGCCTGCACGCCCATATTACGCAAATACTGAATGTGTACCGGTGAAAAACAGCGCAGTGCCGAATAAGTCATATCAAATGGTTGATGCGTTACCGGATTAAGTGCTGGTAAAACAGCAACCGGGGTAGCCTCAACATCAATGACAATGCGAACCCGGTTAAGTAGGTACATCTGTCTGGCTTGGGCAGGAATATCGCTGGCGGGAAAACGCAATCCAAGAAAAGAGGGTGCTTCAGCGCTTCGCTTTTCAACAATAATTTCTCCGTCCCAACTCGCAGGATCTAAGCGATAAACCATGATGCGATCAAAGCCGATCAGTTTTTGGGTAAATACCGCAAGTTGATCCAGATAGAGTTCCAGATTATTTTCCTTATCCGCACGCAGCAAAGTTTGCTGTGTTTGCAATAATAAACGGGTAGATGAAGCGGACTGCAAGGTTTCATCGTCTGGAAATAATTCCAAACCAACCATATTGTTACTGGAGACAAATAAGTGTATCGATAGCCGGATAGCTTGATTTTGATAGGTCAACTCGATCGATAAGCTGACAGTCTGATCCTGCGATAAATCTTCGACACAAGTTGCAATCTGTTGCGCCGGAGCCAGTCCAATCAGCGTTGCGAGCGACTGATTGCACACGCCATCAGCCGGTATATCAAGAAACTGACCAATATTCTCACTCGCCTGAAGTACGGTGAGGTTGTCTTTACTCGCAAGGACTAATAATGCACCATGCGGTTGAATCGAGGCAAATAAGTGAATCTGTTCAGTAGCGCATTGCTCCTCGGCTGCTTTAAGTTGTTGATTAATTAAAACTCTCATCATCCACACATAATAAAGTTAAGTATCCCCCGGAAAAACCGGGGGCGGTCCGGTTCAGCTACGCCAAAATGGAAAGACAGCGGCAGTAAAATCCGAAAAAAATTCATCAATATTATACTTTAGTTTACTCCATCTGGTCACATAGAAATCAGAAAAAATAGAATCCCATAAAACTAAGGTTTTAATTACTTCTTAAATCCGCTTAGATGTCCAAGCGAAATATCTAAGCACTCATCTTTAACAAGCGTTAACCTTCTAACGAAAAAACATAGACTCTTGATACTTTAGTCTCCACCAAACAATTGCAGCCACTGATCCATAACGATGGTGAGTAAAGCTCCTTCGCTCAGGGCAAATATCTTAAATATTGAAACTGCATTGATTGCAGCGATAGCAGGTTTTTCTTCCACCGAACGTGCATCTGGCTCGTATTCTTCGCTGGATAAATGGGTATTCCACGGCGATAACGAAGCCGCACATGGCACCCACAAACCATTAATCGGATTCATATCGATATTCTTAAGCTCCAAGACACTCAACTGACCATTAGTTTTGTTCTGATCCAAGGTGGATAATTTAATACTCATCGGCACTTCGGCATATGAGCCTGTTGTTGCGCCCGGATTTCGCCACTGATATTCAAACTGCGTGACCAGGAATAATCCTAAAAAGAGCAGTTGAGACCTTAAAATTCCGTTCGCCCTGAGCCCAGTCGAAGGGTTGAACGGGATTTTAAGGTCTCACCGTCTGGGTGAACGCATAGAAAACCGTCCATGCTTCGACTGGGCTCAGCACGAACGGTTTTCTATGCG
>CANNKG010000219.1 GCA_947505105.1 Methylococcaceae bacterium
GCGGGGTAATCGGTGTATTGTGTTTTTTTTGCATCATGACTGACATGAGCTGCATTCTATATTTCCTGAAAAATCAATGCGGTAAGGCAAGATGATTATATCAAGTCCACACAACTTGACATCTACCCCGCGAAATCGGGAAGAGCCAAAGTTATTATGCAATTTCGGTTGGATATGGCAAATAATGGCATTAAATTTTTCAATAGTATTTTTGCTGGGAATAATAATTGGATAATTTTTTAGGTGGCTTATGTCAACACGTTGGCGCCCACTAGATCCTGAAAGGCAGCCTTCCGCATAATCTCTAAAATCTGAATTTCTTGATAACACATAAGTAAAAAATGGATGTAAACTTAGTCTTGATCGCATGACAATATATTCTGTTGACCCCCAACCAACTTGGTTATCATCAAGAAATGAAACGTAAGCTGATTTACCATTTTCCAAACAAGGAGTTATGCGAGCTAAAAGCGTATCCCCATTGATGAATTTTGTTCCAGATGAAAATTCTCGTTCATACCAATTTGAAGGATTAAATACTTCAGTACTAAGAGCAGCCATTTCTAAATAAGGTGCTTTCTGTCCTTTTGATAATTGCCGAATAGGATTGAATTCAACTACATCCGATATTTTTCCAAATTCATAATTCCCGTCCAATTCAACCACAAACCACTGCCGGAATAGTGTTTCTGCCATTGCTTCAAGAGTTTTGTTTTGGCGATGCAGTAGATCTATTTTATTGTCCAAACTGCTGAGCACGGCGGCTATGGCTTTTTGTTCTGGGAGAGATGGAAGCTCAAAAATATGCTGTCTTACAACTGCCATTTGTACTCTCTGCCGCCCTGAACTTCCTGTCATTGACAATATTGCAATATCTCTAAAAACAGAAGAAATAGCAAAATAGTACAGAAACTGTTTATTGCTTATCCCTTCTCGCTCTCTTAATACTATGTATTCTGTTGAACCAAATCCAATCTCATCATCATTCAGAACATTTATATATGCAGTTTTACCATTTTCTAGGCATGGTGTAATCCGAGCAATAACAGTATCGCCATTACGGAATTTCATTCCGCCATTAAATTCGTCAATAGAGAATGACGATGGTTTCTTTGCAAAAGGCTGTATTGCGTCCATTGCAATTTTTTTTGCTAGCTCTCCTCTTTTTAATGATTCCGTTGGGTTAATTATGGCAACTGAATCAAGGGACATTTCTTGCCATTCACTCATAATTCAATCCTTGCCAAATTCTCAGCAATTGCTTTATTAAGCTCTGCTTCTTCCAGCAACTGTGCTTCAAATTCCGCTTTTAGCGCAGTAAAGCGCTCCTTAAAATCAAAGTCATCCTCTTCATCAGGTAAGCCGACATAACGCCCCGGCGTCAGCACATAATCCAGTTCCTTGACGCGTTCAATCGGAGCCGAGCAGCAAAAGCCTTTTACATCTTCGTAGTTGCCGTCGGGATTGCGCCAGTTGTGATAGGTGTCGGCAATTTGCCGAATGTCGTCTTCCGATAGTTCACGCGTACGACGATTAATCAAGTGTCCCAAATTACGTGCGTCAATGAATAGAATTTCATCACTACGATTTCTAAACTTGCCGTTGCTACGGTTACGACTCATGAACCATAGGCCCGCAGGAATTTGCGTATTAAGAAACAGCTTTGCTGGCAGATTAACGATGCAGTCAATTAGATTGTCCTTCTCAATTAACATGCGACGAATATCGCCTTCTCCACTTGTCTTTGACGTCAATGCGCCTTTTGCCAACACTACACCGGCTTGCCCATGGGGAGCCAAGTGATACATGAAATGCTGTAACCAAGCAAAATTGGCATTGCCGGTTGGCGGTGTACCGTATTGCCAGCGACCATCATTACGTAACAATTCGCCGTTCCAGTCACTGACATTGAATGGCGGATTCGCAATGATAAAATCAGCTTTCAAATCCTTGTGCGCGTCATTTAAAAAGGAGCCTTCGTTGTTCCACTTGACCTGCGAGCTATCTATACCGCGAATAGCCAAATTCATCTTGGCCAAGCGCCACGTTGTTTGATTGCTTTCTTGACCATAAATTGAAATGTCATCCAATCGGCCTTGATGCTCATCAACAAACTTTTCCGATTGCACAAACATGCCACCAGAACCACAACAGGGATCAAATACGCGACCGGAATAAGGCTCAAGCATATTGACCAATAGCTCAACAATGCTGCGCGGCGTGTAGAATTGTCCTCCTTGTTTGCCTTCTGCCAAAGCAAACTCGCCCAGAAAATACTCAAACACGTGACCCAGTACGTCTGCACTACGCGCCTTGGCATCGCCCAAGGCAATATTACCGACCAAGTCAATGAGTGAGCCTAAACTGGTAGGATCAAGATTGGATCGGGCAAATACTTTTGGCAGTACGCCTTTGAGTAAGGCATTTTCACTTTCAAGGGCATCCATTGCGTCGTCCACCAGCGTACCAATAGTGGGTTGTTTTGCGTGAGCTTGTAAAAACGACCAGCGCGACTCTTGAGGTACAAAAAATACGTTTTCCGCTTGATACTCATCGCGATCTTCTGGATCGGCACCGGCGTACTCGCCATGACCTTCTTGAAGCTTGGCAAAGTGTTCTTCAAACGAATCCGAAATGTATTTTAAAAAAACTAAGCCCAGTACAACGTGCTTATATTCGGCGGCGTCAATGTTCTTGCGCAGCTTATCGGCAGCCTTCCAGAGTTGTTTCTCTAAAGGTTCATCGTCTTGTTTCTTTGGAGCTTTTGCCATTTTTTTTGCTAAGTGGGTAGGGTTGTAATAAAAATGAAAATGCGACGCTATCGTCATGCAGATGATGCCGTAATGTAGGCGGCTATCTTGGCGGTAAAAGTCGTCATAGCGACATAACAATCAACGCAGGAATCCATGAGGCTAACACTTGGCGTTTAATATAACACACTAGGTTCTCTCATAATCAGCCCAAGATTTAAAATTTCATTGCGAGTCTTCAATAGCTAGCATCATGTCGCTGAATTGTGGCAAGCCCCACTTGGCCGATTTAATCAAGGTAGGCACAGCACGGAAAAACTATCCCGCTACAGTCAACACTGCCACGTTAGGTTATGTAATGTGTCTGCTCCCAGGTTTCTTGCTGAGAATTACTCCCATCCTACTTTGAAAACGCACAACTTCAAAAACAATGAAAAGCCATATAAATCAACAGGTATGATCTTACAAAAGTGTACGGTTTTTCACTCAAATGGGAGTAATCACTATTTATACCGTTTTTGTGATTACAGTAGAACCATAGAAAACGCCATGGCTTAAACCAGATTTACTTTTTGGCTTTGAATTAAATTGTAGCGCGGCTGTAAGCTCCACATATTGAGATTTGCTGCTCATTTGTTATTGAAGAAATTCCGAATTCGGAAAAGGCATCAGTATTCAATCAAAAGCATTTTATATTCGCTATTAGCTTTATCACTAAAGTAGCAGTATGAATTTTATAGAGTAAGTATATTTACAGATGATTGTGATGATAAAAAGTAAAATATTTTAGACTTGCAGATGATAATTGCATTTTAGGCTTTATGAAGAAGGTATAATCGGTTAAGAAGCATTGTATTGTTGATGTGCTGGCTTAAAAGACTGACACTAAAAATTTTAATGGGATTTTACTATGACTGATACAGCAAAAAGAGCAACAAGAAGATTAACCGATGACGAAAAAGCAGGTATTCATCAGATGTTGGCCAATAAAATATCGCACAAGGAAATTATGGAAAAGTATGGCGTGAGCGCCGGAACCATCAGTAACATGGTAAAGAAGCTCACGGGTAAAAGTAGCTCAAAAGCTGAACAAAAAGATTCAAGCAATATAACGGCTCTCAAGCAATCACTTGCAGCCATCAAAAGTCGTAAAGTGGCTGTTGAGGAACTGTTGAACGGTACCTTAAAACAAGAATTGGAACAGTTGACGATTACCGAACAAAGTTTAGAACAAGCCATTGCTTCAATGGTCCAACTGGAAACCTTTAACAAAAATAGATGACGGTTCAGAGGCGGACAAGGCTTTGTACTAATTTTGCAACTCTTAATAGTGCGAGTTGCACATCAACAATCAGGCTGCAATTGTTTGCATTCAACACCGGTAAAATCACTCACAACAGAATGAGGCTCCTCATGAAAACATATCATGGCTTTTTATTACTGGTATTAATGCTGGTGACTAGCAACTCATGGGCTTACGGTAGTAGCAGTAGCTCAAAGGCTTGCATCAAGCCTGAATTCAGCCATTTTGCTCCCGCTGAAAATGCAGAAGTAGTGGTGGGTTCTACTTTTTCTTTTTATGCATCGGCAACTACGCATCCGAATAGCATTCAAGTTGCCGTAAAGGGGCTGCCCACTCCTGTTGCCGTCACACCCAAAAATGAAGGCGGTTTTCTCGTAAACGGTTCAATACCCTCGTCATTAAAAGGCGTTTATGCACGAATTGCCATTACTGCCGACGGCCAAAACAATTGTAAAGGCAATGGTGGTTGGCTCATAAAGATTACCGAGTAATAATAAAGCTTCAGCATTGGATCAGTGTGCTGCTGAAGCTTTCTTACATTCATTGATGATGTATATTATGATTTCTATAATGGCTACGATTAAATTGAACGAAACTCAATTCTATGGTTTGGCATTGAGGCGAGAAATTAAATTCGTGATTCTGCGTTGAGAACGCTGGTTCTTGACTGCCATCGCTAAAGCTTTGGATTGTGCAATGACGACGACCAACTGTTTACCCCGCGTAACGCCGGTATACAGTAAATTGCGCTCAAGCAGCATAAAATGTTGCATCGCTATCGGAATAACCACAACAGGGTATTCCGAGCCTTGTGCTTTGTGAATGCTGGTAGCGTAGGCCAACGCAATTTCATCCAGCTCGTTAAAGTCATAGTCCACTAGGCGATCATCAAACGTGATCTGAACTAAGCTTTCTTCAATATCAACGGCGACAATCACGCCAATGTCCCCATTGAAGACGTCTTTGTCGTAATTGTTGATGCGCTGAATAATTTTGTCGCCGGGAGCATACGTTGAACCGTAACGGGTGATTTTGGGTTCGCTCTGTCCGTTCAAGCGTGCCTGTAGCTCAATGTTAAGTGAACGCGCGCCTAGACCACCCCGATTCATCGGCGTCAAGACCTGTATATCATTGACCGGATTGACATTAAATCGCTGTGGTATGCGTTGAGTGACAACCTGTATTAATTTTGTAAAAATCTCTTCCGGCGTTTCAGCGTAGATACAATAAAAGTCACTCAGCTCTTGGGCGTTATCCGATTGAGGTAATTGTCCTTGGTTAATCCGGTGCGCATTGGTAATAATTTTTGAAGTACTCGCTTGCCTAAAAATCTCCGTTAATCGGACTGTCGCAATTTGTCCAGAGTCAATAATATCGCCCAGCACTGCACCTGGACCCACAGACGGAAGCTGATCCACATCGCCAACGATTAGTAAGGCCGCTTTGGAGGGGATGGCTTTGAGTAGTTGGTTCATCAGCACCACATCCATCATTGACGCTTCGTCAACGACAAGACAATCAAGTTCCAATTGAAATTCTTCGTTGCGAGCAAAAGCAAAAACAGCGGGATCAAATTCCAACAACCGGTGGACTGTTTTGGCTTCCAGCCCTGTTGACTCAGAAAGTCGTTTAGCGGCTCGCCCTGTGGGCGCACAGAGTCCAATATTAATGTGCTTGGCGTTGAGAATCTTTAGAATGCTATTGACTAACGTCGTTTTTCCAACGCCCGGTCCACCCGTAATAACGGCCACTTTATGCTGTAGCACCAACTCAATTGCTGCACGTTGCGATAATGATAGTGTTAATCCGGTTTGTCCTTCTACCCAAGGAATAGCCGTCTGAGCACTAATAAAACCCCACGGTGGTTCGTTCCGATTAAGACGCAGTAAGTGGGTGGCGCAACCTACTTCAGCACGATAAAGCGGCGTTAGAAAAAGGGCTTCTTGTTGACCGTTAATTTCGGCAATTAAATTACCTTCAATGAGTTCTGCGGTAATGGCGTCGTCAATGATGGGGGCGGAGATGTCTAATAATTTGACAGCCATTTCAACTAAGGTTTGCCGAATCGCCGCGCAATGACCTTCGCTGGACCACTCTTGTAAAGCATGACGTACCCCAGCTTGGGCACGAATCGGTGAATCGGATGCAATACCCAATTTTTGCGCTAAGGTATCCGCTGTTTTGAAACCAATGCCGTGAATATCTAATGCCAAGCGGTAAGGATTTTCTCTGACTTTCTCAATGGATTGCTCGCCATAGGTTTTATAAATGCGTACAGAGCGTGAGGTCCCCACGCCATGCGACTGTAAAAAGACCATAATCTCGCGGATAATCTTTTGCTCGGTCCATGCGCTTGTGACACGCTGTTGACGCTTTTTACCAATACCCGGCAATTCCAGTAATCGTTCTGGCGTTTGTTCAATCACATCAAACACAAGATGACCGAAGGCTTTGACGAGTTTTTTGGCA
>CANNKG010000220.1 GCA_947505105.1 Methylococcaceae bacterium
CTTTTTTGCCTTCAGTAAATTCAGCCCTGCTGGTTTGATGCAAGCATTCGGACGAGTCCTTGAGCAGTGCTTTGTAATCCTGTGTGCCGATTTCAAACTGTCCGCACGGCTACAGCATTCCAGTGGCTGATATACTGAGCAAACTCTAATTATCTGTTGTTTAGCCGCTAGGTATGGTTTTTTATTGTGTGTCACTGAAGAGTCTAAAGAGAAACCCTTTTCGTGTTTATTTTGAAAGCTTAATGCGACCAGTGGATGAAGATCTAGAACCATTGTTTAAATCGGAAAGCCATTGATGGTGATGCCGATATTTTGTCTCATATCGTATTCCGTCAAAAATCGGCACGGTTGCATACTAGTCAAGCGTCTATTTTTCCTAGATCATCTTTTTAATTATCAAGTTTCAGTTTAGGTTCTTGCTGCAGCTAACTGTCGAATAAATTCGAGTGTAACCGACTATGTTATTGCTAGGACCGGTCAAGTTTTGAATCAAATTCTGAGGTTATTGATTCGTTGCGTCCAAATATGTAAGCAAAGACATAATGAATAGTTGAAGTGTCGGTTTTGGATAGAATTTAATGTGCGACATGTAAAAATGATAGAATAATTTGACTAAACAAAAAAACTATCGCAGCTTTTGCTAGTTTTACTTTTTGGGATACGCATGAAACAAAGCGACATAACCTCCTTCTTTATACTAAAGAATATGTATCTATAATGAAACATTCAGAGAATATTTACTTGATCGGACTGATGGGCGCTGGGAAAACTACGATAGGCCGACAATTAGCTCGTGCGCTGGAATTGCCTTTTTATGACAGTGATAAAGCCATCGAAGAATCTACCGGTGTGGATATCGCCACAATTTTTGAGTTTGAAGGCGAAGAGGGATTTAGAAATCGTGAACAAAAAATGATTCAGCAGTTAACTGAATTAAAAGGAATTGTGCTGGCAACCGGTGGCGGGGCAGTGCTACGTGAGCAGAATAGAAAGCTATTGCAGAGCCATGGTTTTGTGGTTTATTTATATTGTTCTATTGATAAAATTGTCGAACGGACCAAACGCGATAATCATCGCCCTTTACTTCAGACCGAAGATCCTTATGCTCGAGTTACTCAGCTGTTTAGTGAGCGTGAAGCCTTGTATCAGGAATGTGCGGATTTTGAGGTAGATACCGGTGATTTACAGAGCAAAGCTGTGATAAAAGCAATTTTGAAAGCCTATGAAGGTATTACTGATTAACGAGTTATGAAAACATTACAGGTCGAGTTAGAAGGGCGCAGTTATCCTATCTATATTGGGGAGAGCATCTATTGTAATCTTTCATTGTTAAAAGACTTTATCCAATCCAAGCAGGTATTGATTTTAACCAATGAACTCTTGGCTGATTTATATCTGGACGCTTTAGTTAAGCAACTCAGTGAATATCAAGTGGCGTCTTGCATCCTACCTGATGGCGAGCAATTTAAAAATCTGACGATTCTCAATCAGATTTTCGATGTGTTATTGAGTGAGCGCTTTAGTCGCAATGCGACTCTGATCGCGTTGGGCGGTGGGGTTATTGGTGATATGGGGGGATTTGCCGCTGCGTGTTATCAACGGGGTATTTCCTTCATTCAAATACCTACAACGCTGTTGGCTCAAGTGGACTCCTCAGTGGGCGGGAAAACTGGCGTCAATCACGCTTTGGGTAAAAATATGATTGGCGCATTTTATCAACCCAAATGCGTGTTGATTGACACCAAAGTTTTGGCCACGTTAGAAGATCGACAATTTTCGGCGGGTTTGGCAGAGGTCATCAAATACGGTCTAATTCGTGATCTGGAATTCTTTGAATGGCTTGAAGGTAACATGGATGCTTTGATGGCCAGAAATCCAGATGTTTTGGCTGAAGCTATAGAGCGTTCCTGCAAAAATAAAGCCGAAGTGGTGAACGCAGACGAGTTTGAATCGGGCGTGCGAGCTACCTTGAATTTAGGACATACATTCGGGCATGCCATTGAAACCGGAATGGGCTATGGTAAATACTTACATGGCGAAGCGGTGGCAATTGGTTGTTGTCAGGCGGCAGATTTATCGTATCGTTTGGGATATTTGACGGATCGAGATGTTGAACGGATTGAACGGCTTTTGGTTCGTGCCAATTTGCCTATTACGCCTCCTAAGGAGCTGGATGCGGAGCGATTTATCGAATTGATGGCAGTAGATAAAAAAAATATTGATGGAGATATTCGACTTATCTTACTCAAAAAAATAGGAGAAGCATTGCTGCCGATGCCGGTTGCTCGGAGTTTACTCGAACAGACCCTGAATAATTATGGCCGAAACTAACAATTTTCGAGAACAAATACATAGCATTCAAAATGGTCGACTTGATAAAGAGTTAACGTTCTTCATTAGTGATGAGCGTGAACAAAAGTTCGATTTATTAGTACACTTAGTGACCAATTTAAATAAGCCATTGATTATTTGCGGCCCAAATGGCATTGGTAAAACTACATTGCTGACCCAATTTCAATTGCTGAAATCGTCAATTTGGCCGGTTCTGTATTTGACAGCTTCCGATCAACTGAGTTTTGAAGCAATCCAGCAAAAAATATGGCGCTTCTTACTTCAAGAGATGAAGGATACGGTTGAAGCTCAGAGCTTGAATCAGATGTTACAGGACATGGAAGAGCTTAATCAGCGTCTCGTCTTGATTATTGATGATGCCGGTAAGCTTATGTCCGGTTTAATGACCAGCTTGATGCAGTATACGGCAAGGTATCCCAGTTTACGTATTGTGTTTGCCCTGAATAATGATGAATTAAAGATAAAAAGCAGCCTTGATCAATCACTTGGAACCTGCCATTTTATTGAGATTCCACCATTGTCTTTGCTTCAATGTCGCGACTATGTTCAAAATTTAGTTACAGGGTCATCAAAATTAGGTGCTGATTTTGGCGGGAAGGTGGTGTCGGACTCCCGTATCAATGAAGTAACCATGACGCAAATATATAAAAATACACAAGGAATTCCCGGTAAAATAGTTCAGGAATTGCCAACTTTATTAAGTGCTAATGCTATGAAAGGTTCGACTTGGATTTATATACTGGTTATTGCATCTGTCGTCACAATAGGCGTAGGTGCTTTCTTATGGCGAATTGATCACGTCGATGCTGAGAAAGTCGCTCAATCTAGCGGTGGAACTTCGGGTGTGCAGGTTTCTGCGCTGACTATCCCAGGCCAAACTGTGCCGGACCCCGTTGTGGCTGAAACCAAGGCATTGATTGACGGCGCAAAAAAAACTAAGCCGGTACCAGAGCTGTCCGAGCTTAATGCTAGCAAGCCTGATTATTATACGGGCTATTCGCGTGCCAGAGAGAAAGATGCGCTCGATGAATATCAAGCTAACAAAGAATCTGGTCTGACTTCGGAGTTGGCGACTGAGCAACCGAAAGTTGAAATTATTCCCCCAGAACCTCCGCCTGAACCAATTGCCCCTGTTCAGCAAGCGCCAGTTGTCGCTGAACCCGTTGTTGCGGAAACAGAGCAAGCCAAAGCAGAGTTACCGGTTCATTCGGATACAAAGCTGAAGTCTGAAATTAATGCAACCTTGGAGCCTAAAACATCACCTAAAATTAAATTGGTTGAGAGCGGAGATGCTATGGCTCATCTTGAATCAAAAGAGAAGGTGCAGCTAATTAAGGAAAAACCAGTCGTTAAAGTTGTGAAGAAACCCCCATTGCCATCTGTTCCTAAAAACGTAAAGGAGCCCGAATCGGTTAAGAGCCCACCTCAGGAAATTAAGATGGCTAACGTTTCAAAGCCTAAGGTAGAAGAGGTAAAAGTCGCGGATGTAAAAGTTGTTCCGGTTGAAAAGCGCGCTGCCCAGAATGTCAAAACTTCAGGTGAGACGCTTGCTAAACTTGATAACGTTGAAAAAATTAAGACAGCCCCTCCCGCAGAAGGGGCAAAAGCTGAATTAAGCGAACCCAAAAAAGATAATTTACCTAAAGCTGAACCGTCTAAGTCGGTTAATCCAGCCGTTGGTGAGTCGGTCTTAGAGCAAACGGTAAAACCAATTAAACAGGTGACTCCGCAGCAGGCGAGTGAGCCGACTGGTTTGGCAAGACTTGGAGTTGTCATGAAATACAAGTCGGATATTGTCAAGCCGATTAAAGCGCCTCCAGAAAATCCAGTATCTGCGCCTGCTAGTGCCTCGGTAGAAAAATCGAAAGAGCCTGTAAAAACTGAGCCGGCAGTCGTTAGTCAAGCGCCAGTGCCGGGAGGCTATACCTTGCAGGTGATGGTTTTTACTCAGCAGCAAACCTTGCAAGGTTTTATGCAAAAACATAGTGCGTTGGCCGGAAATTTACGTCATGTCACTATTAATAAAGATGGGCTTGAGAAATATGTGGTTATGTATGGATCGTTTGGATCAATAGCTGAAGCGAATGCGGCAAAACAGAAATTACCTGGCGATTTCAAACAAGCTTATGCTAGAAAAAAATAAGCTATTATTTTCATCTTGGTCGTTAAAAATAATAATTATCTTAGTTTAGAGGTCGTCGGAATGTCCAACGAAAAACATAGTGATGAAGAATGGCATACTTTATTAACACCAGAACAGTTTAATATTTGTCGAAACAAAGCGACTGAGCCGCCTTTTAGTGGTAAATATACTGATTGTAAAGAGCCGGGGACTTATGTCTGTATTTGTTGTGGAAATCCACTATTTACTTCGGAGACTAAATATAATTCAGGTTCAGGTTGGCCGAGCTTTTGGGATGCTTTATGCACTGAAAGTATTCGCCAAGTTCAAGATAATAGTCATGGCATGAGGCGTATAGAGGTTGTATGCAAAGCCTGCGATGCCCATTTGGGTCATATTTTTAATGACGGTCCGCAACCTACTGGACTTCGCTATTGTATTAATTCAGCTTCTTTAAATTTGAAAGTTGACTCGTGACTCCTCATCAACACGTTGAACAATTATTGGCATTCATTGATGCCAGTCCGAGTCCTTGGCATGTGGTTTCGACCATTGAAGATTGGCTTGAATTATCAGGGTTTCAGAGATTGGATGAAACGCAGTCGTGGTCTTTGACTTCTGGGGAGCGATATTTTGTAATTCGGGGGGATTCTTCGATAATTGCGTTCATAGTGGGCCAACAATCGCTCGCTGAAACTGGCTTCAGGATTGTTGGGGCACATACGGATTCTCCCGGTTTAAGAATTAAGCCTAACCCTGCGCACAGTGTAGAAGGAATGTTGCGGTTAGGCGTTGAGGTCTATGGAGGACCTATTCTCGCCACTTTTGGTGATCGGGATTTAAGCTTAGCGGGCCGACTTGGTTTTATTGACCAGAATGGCTGTGTAAAGAGTCAATTGATACGTTTTGAGAATCCTCTTGTCCGACTTTCAAACTTGGCTATTCACATGAATCGAGCCGTCAATGAGGAGGGGCTGAAATATCACAAACAAACTGAATTGCCATTATTGACCGGTACGATCAATGAACAAATACCAGCAGATTATTTTAGTCATTTACTGAAAGAAAAAGCAGGTCTCATACATGAGCAAATTTTAAGTTGGGATCTGAATGTTTATGATACTCAACGCGGTGAGTTTTGGGGGGCGAAACAAGAATTTTTTGCGGACAGCCAGCTCGATAACCTTGCCTCCTGCCATGCGGGTTTCTCGGCTCTGCTTCAGGAATCGGCGGGTATGCCTCAAAGTACCTTAGTGATGGCTTGTTTTGATCATGAAGAAATAGGCAGTTGTTCGAGTAAGGGTGCTGAAGGTAGTTTTTTGCCGGACGTGCTGGAAAGAGTTGCTATGGCTAGCGCACTTTCGAATGAGCAATATCGGCGAGCTTTGGCAAAAAGCTTTTTGGTCAGTGCTGATATGGCTCATGCTTATCATCCTAATTATCCAGGCGCTTATGAGCCGGAACACAAGGTGAAAGTAAATCAAGGGCCGGTCATTAAAATTAATACCAATCAACGTTATGCTTCGGAGAGTAATTCGGTGGCTATGTTTGCTCAATGGTGTAAGTTAGTAGATGTTCCTTATCAGATGTATGTGCATCGAACTGATCTTGCTTGCGGATCCACAATAGGTCCAATGGCTTCGGCGAAGCTGGGCGTCAAAACGGTAGATGTGGGCTGTCCTATGTGGGCAATGCATAGCGTTCGGGAGAGTGCTGGGGTTTTTGATCATTCAAACATGATTAAAGTGCTGAGTTGTTTTTTTTATAGTGAAAAACTGTCGTAACTCATTAAATATGTTACATTTATGTTGTAAATCTTTGATGCCGCTTAAGTTAGAAAAAGTCTATTGTTATATAGACTTTCATAAATTAAATTTCCGAAAATACGAAAATTCCCTCTTTTGTCGGTATGCTTGACGCCATAAGAAAATACCGCCAAAGGAATGCTTGAATGATAGCGCTCACCTTCTCCAAACTGATTTTAGAAAAACTGAAAGAAA
>CANNKG010000221.1 GCA_947505105.1 Methylococcaceae bacterium
CAAGAAGGCGCAGATATCTTTTGTCGCGTGCGCAGTTATTTGTCTACTTGCCGAAAAAATAATGTTTCTGCCACAACGGCTCTTGAACTTCTATTCGACGGAAAAATGCCTGATTTTATGTTGTAAGTGTTCGGACGACCGTTACGGTTGTGAATTACGCTGAATAGTTACAAAATTTAATTCAATAATCAATATATTACTCGTATTCATTTCTTTTTGGCGACATCTTCTAGTTTATTCATGATGGTTTGCTAGCGAGAAACCGATTTACGTTTTACACTAACCAGCGATAGACATAAACCTAGCCCGTGAATTTCCTCAGTGTACCTTCCATGAATAGAATCGTCTCTTCAATTCCCGGCCGAGTGCGGATTCGGGATAAAGCTTTACGCAATTTGACACGCTTGCGTCGGCTCGAAAGCTTGTTACAGGAGCTGAAAGCCATCAGCGTTTTGAGAACCAATCCGACCACAGGCAGTGTCTTGGTGTATTTCGATCAGCGCCTTATGAGCAATGCCGAGCTTGAACTCGCGCTCGATCAGGCGGTCAATGAAGTTCTGAAAATACCCTTGCCAACCAAACGGCACTCATCGCTCAAAAAACGCTTGAACCGTTATTCCAAGTGGTTGATGTTGGTCAGTCTTGTGGCCTCGCTGGCGTTTGCAACCAAGCGCCGAACTCGCCGTTGGCATATTCTGACCGGCAATATTTTCATCGCTGGTTTGCTTGTCCATCTGAGCATCTACCGTAAACTGCTGTTTAGGTGATTTTGCGCGACGCCTAATGCCTACAAACTCCCTACATAGCGTATTACCTCGGCAAGTTATTTGAGAGTAAATCCTTGCGCTTAATAAGTCTTATAATCATCGGTAATTTCCTCACCGATTTCAATGTCTCGGATCGCTTTAGTGACCAATTCTTCCTCATCGTCGTAGTAAGCACTGAGTGAATTAGGTGTTTTCGAGTGGTTGAAATACTTGCCGTTATCAATAGCGTAACAATACATCTGGCTCTTTTTACTGAGCCATCCATAGGTTTTAAGATGTTGTTGAGCCAGTTCGGGGAAGGATTGAATTTGTGCTTTGGTGAATTTTAAATCCAGACCAGGCGTAAATTTCCATAAAGTCGTGCCCTTAGGAATAAATTGGTCAGCGAATAAACCTAAGCCATGAATGTTACTGGGTAACACTTTAGTTTTGACATACATCATATGAGCAGCCTCGCAGTGTGGAATAATTTTGTAAAAAAGTGAACGCCAAAAGAGGAGGAATACTATACCGCCAATTCGACCCCTTGAATAATAAGACCAGCAAAGAAACAGAAGCTTGTTTGCGAAACCAAGAGTTTGAGACTAGTACTCAGTCAATTTAATTATGGCGGGTGTAGTTCAAAAAAAAAAACCGTTCGTGGTGAGCTTGTCGAACCATGAACCGCAAATCCTTCGACAAGCTCAGGACGAACGGGGTATTTATAAGTACTCGACAAAACAAAATTGACTGAGTACTAGGGTAATTACCCAATTCCATCCAGACTACAGCGCTCAACGTGTTCTGGTATATTAGGCGCTTTAACTTATGACATCATAGTCCTCACCTTATGCTCGCAAGCCTGATCCGTCTCTCTATTCGTTATTACGGCATTATTCTGGTGCTGGCGCTATTAATCTTGAGTTATGGCAGCTACCGATTTATGACGGCAGGCCTGGATATTTTTCCAAATTTTGCCCCCAAGCAAGTTATTATTCAAACCGAGTCGCCCGGTTTTTCATCTGAACAAGTCGAGATCCTGGTCACACAACCGATTGAAAAATCCTTAAGTGGGCTGGTGGGCCTACAATTGCTAAGATCCGAATCAATTCAAGGACTGTCGATTGTCACCGCTATTTTTGCTGAAAACAGCGATATTTATCGGAATCGACAATTAGTCAGCGAGCGTCTGGCCAGCATCGGTTTGCAAATGCCATTCGGTGTAGCAGCACCAAAAGTGCTGCCATTATCCTCAGCGTCGGCGACCATCTTGACCCTGGGACTGCGTTCTAACGCCAAAAGCTTGATGGAGCTACGCACTCTCGTCGATTGGAGTCTGGTTCCGAGACTGTTGGCGGTACCGGGTGTTGCCGATGTCAACGTATTTGGCGGCGACGTGAAGCAGTTGCAGATTCAAATCAAGCCGGAACAGCTTAAGCGTTATCAACTTACCTTTGAAGAGGTTATTCAGGCCGCCGAACAGGCCGGTCGAATTCAGGGCGGCGGTTTCATTGAAAATAATAATCAACGCTTTACCTTACAGGTCACTGGTCAAGCCACATTGCCCGAGCAGTTTAAAACTATTATCGTACAGCGCCAAAACGGCGAAAACATCACTCTCGGTGATTTGGCGGAATTGAGTTTTGCGGCGGAACCACCGATCAGCGGCGCGCAAATCATGGGCAAGCCCGGCGTCGTGTTAATGGTGATCGGCCAGTACGGCTCGAACACTTTGACTGTCTCAAAAGCGCTTGAACAAGCGCTTGCCGAATTTACGCCGACGTTTAAACAACAACAGATCGATTTTTATAATCACTTGTTTCGACCGGCTGATTATATCGAGCGTTCGCTCAATAATTTATCCGGACATTTATTGGTCGGCGGCTGTTTTGTGCTGTTTATTCTGTTCGCGTTTTTATACAACGTCCGCAGCGCCTTGATTGCCGCGCTGGCAATTCCGGTCTCGTTGACCAGCGCCGTGTTAATTTTGCTCGAAAGCGGCGTCAATCTGAACATCATGGTGCTAGGTGGCCTTGCAATTGCGCTAGGCGAGGTGGTAGATGACGCCATTATCGACACCGAAAACATCTTTCGCCGTTTACGTGAAAACCAACGACTCGCCAACCCATTGCCCGCCACAAAGGTCATTTATCAAGCATCTCTGGAAGTCAGAAGTTCAGTCGTCTACGCGAGTTTTATCGTGGCTCTGGTGTTCGTCCCACTATTAACCTTGACCGGCGTTGCCGGCAGATTATTTGCGCCCTTGGGTTATTCGTATATCGTCGCAATTTTGATGTCGCTATTCGTTGCACTCACCCTAACACCAGCGCTGTGCTATTTACTGCTGTCCAAAAGCGTTCAAGATGCCATTGATCCACCGCTAATGCGCTTAATGAAACCCATTTATCAGCGTTTATTAATGTGGGGCGTCAAGCATCTAAAACTCTTGTTGATTACCACCACGCTGATCTTGATTTATAGCTTGTTCGCTTTTAATCAACTCGCGAATAAATTTTTACCGGAATTACGCGAGGGACATTTTATTGTGCATACG
The DNA here is from genome assembly GCA_947505105.1 of Methylococcaceae bacterium. Taxonomy (GTDB): domain Bacteria; phylum Pseudomonadota; class Gammaproteobacteria; order Methylococcales; family Methylomonadaceae; genus SXIZ01. The sequence continues at coordinate 3,301 of CANNKG010000221.1, forward strand.
GCGAGCATTCCGGGGACCTCGCTTCAGGAATCGCTGCGCATTGGCAGTCAATTAACGGCGCAATTTATGAAGATTCCGGGCGTCGAATCGGTTTCGCAATGGGCGGGTCGAGCCGAGCGCGGCGCCGATACTTACGGTAGTCATTACAGCGAATATGAAGTGCGTTTGCGACCCATGCCGGGACATGATCAGCAGCAGCTACTCGATCAATTACGTAAGATTTTGCAGAATTTTCCGGGCATTGTCTTTGAAGCCAATACCTTTCTGACTGAACGCGTCAATGAAACTTTATCGGGTTACACCGCTCCGGTGGTCGTTAATATTTACGGTAACGATCTGGAAGTTTTGGATCAGAAAGCTCAAGAAATTGCGCAAATTATGCACAAGATTTCGGGCGTCACCGATGTGCAACTACGTTCACCGCCCGCAACGCCGATCATGGATATTCATCTGGATTTAACCAAACTTAAACATTTTGGCTTACGCCCCGCGGTCGCCCTGGACATGCTTCAAACGGCTTATGCTGGACGCGTGGTCGGCAAGAGTTTTGAAGGCAATCGAATTTTTTCGATTGCGGTGACCTTGTCGCCGGAGTTACGCGCACATCCTGAAACCCTGGCCGACTTACCCTTACGTACCCCAGAAGGTTTGTTGATTACCCTGGCCCAAATCAGCGATATTCGCCAAAGCGAAGGTCGCTACAATATTTTGCATCAAGGCGCCCAGCGTCGACAAACCGTCACCTGCAACAGCACCGATGAGGATTTGCAAGGCTTTGTCGAGACCTTAAAGCACAAAATCCACGAACAAGTGTCGTTTGACGCCGACATGTATCCCGAATTCACCGGCGCGGCCATTGAACAAGCCGCCGCAAAACAGGATTTGATCTTGCATGCCGTACTGGCGGGTATCGGAGTGCTGCTATTGATTTATATGGCGATCGGGAGCTTTCGCCAAGTCTTACTGACCCTGTGCAACCTGCCCTTTTCGCTGGTCGGCGGCGTTCTGGCTGTGATCATCACCGATGCGACGCTCTCGGTGGGGTCGATGGTCGGGTTCATTACCCTGTTCGGAATTACCGTGCGCAACAGCATCATGCTGCTGTCGCATTATCAGTATCTTGTGACAACCGAACAGAAACCCTGGAATCAAGCCACCATGATCTTAGGCGCTCAAGAGCGGTTAGCCTCGATCTTAATGACCGCTCTAGTCACGGGTCTCGCCATGTTTCCGATTGCCTTCGATAGCGATAACCCCGGCCGGGAAATCATGGGACCGATGGCGGCGATTATTATCGGCGGCCTTGCCTCATCGGTGATCTTGAACTTACTGATGTTACCGCTAATCTTATTAAGATATGGCAGTTTTAAGCCATCAACCTCTTCACTTGGAGAACCGCTGTGAAATTCGGCATCGTTATGATTTTTTTAATCGGGTTACTGACCTCGTTACCCGTATTCAGTCTGGTGGAACCTCAGCCAGCCGTTCAATCAAATACTACGACTCTACAGGCCATCGATATCGAAGTTTTTGTGCGCACCGGCTGCCCACACTGCGCGAAAGCCGAGGCCTTTCTGGAGCAATTACACCAAGAACAACCCGATTTAAAGATTATCATTCATAACGTCGCTGATGAACCGACTGCATTAGAACGCTTGAAATTATTGGCCGAACAACAACAGGTCGGCGTACCCCGCGTACCGGCGCTGAATGTGCGCGGCCAATTAATTATCGGCTACTCGGATGAAGTAACCACCGGACAACTGATTCGTAGCGCCTTACGTGCCAAATCCATCCATCCACCGACCGGATCGGCTAACGAGAGTGGCAGTTGTGATGTTCAAGACGACAGTTTAAGCTGTGAAGCCCCGAAAGATTACGTCCCTGAGCCGCCCCCGGAAACGTTCGCTCTCGATTTCTGGGGCCATCGCATTAACCTGGACGACATAGGTTTACCCATATTTACCCTTGCGATGGGCTTGCTCGACGGTTTTAATCCCTGTTCATTATGGGTCTTAATTTTAATGATTTCGTTACTTGCACCGATGCAGAATCGCTGGCGCATGCTGGCGATTGCCGGCACCTTCGTACTGGTCGAAGGCATCGCTTATTTTATATTCATGGCCGCGTGGCTCAATTTATTTTTATTGATCGGTCTGTCTCGCGCCTCTCAAATTGCGATTGCCTTAATCGCCATCGGTGCCGGAGCGCTTAACCTGAAAGATTTCTGGTGGTTCGGGAAAGGCCTGTCGCTATCGATTCCAAAGTCCGCCAAACCCGGCATTTATACGCGCATGCGCACTATTTTGAGCGCGCAAAACTTGAGCGCTGCAATTATTGGCGCGATTATTCTCGCAATTTTGGTGCAAATTGTGGAATTCATGTGTACCTCGGGATTTCCGGCGCTCTATACGCGCATCCTGACGCTGCGCCAATTAGATTCCTTAAGCTATTACGGCTACCTGCTGCTCTACAACTTAGCCTACATGTTCGATGACATCGTGATTTTAAGCATCGGCGTGATCACCCTCAGTCAGCGCCGTCTGCAAGAGAAAGAGGGGCGCTGGCTGAAACTTCTGAGCGGTGCGGTCATGGTCGGTTTAGGGCTGTATTTATTGATTAATCCGACCTGAGGTTACCAGAGTGCCTTGAACGTGCAAAATGTCTACCCATCCTTCGGAATTGCTATCGCGTTCTGACTTGCGTCAGGTTACTCTTATTAGAGCCCGCTCAATTAATACAACCTATTGATATGTATTGAATAAATAGCATTTTGTGGGTATAATTGTGCACGAAAAATGAGCCGTAACCCTCAAAAACCGTGCACCAATGATCCGATACTGTAGCTCAAAACAACTGACGATTGCCGAATTTGATTGGCCTTTTGAAACCGCCCTGGATAAAAACAATCGCTGGGTCAAACTCAGTGAATGCATTCCGTGGGATGATTTGGCGGAAAGCTATTATCAAGGGCTCTCTGCTGACCGAGGCCGACCTTTGAAAGACGCGCGACTGGTG
>CANNKG010000222.1 GCA_947505105.1 Methylococcaceae bacterium
AGTTTTGTCGTGCGACTTATTCTGTCTGCAGTTCTACCTGAAAAACCAGGAAAAATGAGTTTTGCCGCACCTGCTGGACCTAATCGGAGACCATCAAGTTCTGCTGCAAGCCTCAAATCTATATAAGGGAGTAATCTATTTTTAACCCAGCCTGCCAGATGCGTTTCTTCGGTAAATTTTCCTGGTGCGCATTTCATAGCTTTTCTGTATTCAGAAAGCCAGTGATCAAAGTCTTTTTTGATTTGTTGGTCACTAGCTGTAGCAACCTGCAATCGAAAACCCATGAACCAGCAATCAGTGCAATTTTCGACCGGAATTAACTGCAACTGACGGGCGCTCCAACCGACATTAGTTGCAACTGAACCTGCAATCGTTGCCGCCGACCTGCAATCATCCCGCGCAAACCGACATTAATTGCAACTGAAACCATACCGATTCAGATCGGTAACCCCGCCAGGCGCATCCGATCCCGTAGTTCGCTGGCACGGATCGGATCAAGCTGATTGGCGAACAGGGCTTTGATTTCAGCCGGTTTCGCGTCGAAGTTCTGAACCAATTCCCGTTGACCATATCCTTGCCGGGTGATGGCGGCTTCCATATCGTCCAAATGCTTGGAGAGTATTGTTTCGACCAATTCAACACCAACCGGTGTTTCTCCTGATTGATATCCCGCTTCAAAAGTCTGAGTGAGATGCCACTCGATTTGTAAGGCCGTCCTCAACCGGCTAGCTAAGAGATCGATGGCATCGGGGGTGATCAGTGTCTCTATCCCTTCCTGGCGTCCGGCACAGGTAGTCAGTAACCAGCGGATGTATTCGCGTTGGCTGCCAGTGATGCCGTCAAGTGAGTACATATCGGTACGTAAGCCGATTTCTTCCAATTTGGGGCGGCGTAAATCATTACGTAGCTTGGGCCAACCGGCAAGGACGACTGACAAGCATCCGCCATCACTTTCAATGACTTCCATAAGTCGCTTGATTCCGGTAAGGGCTTCATCTTTCAGGGCATGGGCATCGTCGATAAATAAAGCCACCGGGCGTTTGCCCTTTTTGACCAACTCCTGTAATTCCCGTTCGCGGTCCTCGGATCGGGACGGTATTTTGATCTTCTTTCCCGGAGAAAGATCGTAGAACAGTGCCGCCATCAAGGTGTTTAATTTAATGTTGTGCTTTTCCACGGCCTGCGACCGCGAGACGGTAACTTTATTTTCATCTTTAAGCTGTTGTTGCAAGCGCCGTAAGGTAACGGTTTTGCCGCTGCCAATGACGCCGTAAAGCACAATAATCCGGCCTTCATGGATAGCGCCGCGAATATTCTTAAATAATTGACTGTGATGTTCGGTTTCGTAATAACCGGCTCGATTCAGTGGCTTGGTCAGCCCATAATAGTCCATCACTTCAACCCGCATGTTCCCCCCTTTGGTTTTCTTGGTGTCTAAAATAGTCCCGAACGCGAGCAAGGACGATACTTCGCGCGAGGGTTTCGGTTAGGACGTTGTCAATGAAAGTGCGATCATCGGACATGAGTTTGGCTAACGGCATCGCAATTTCATCGGCGATAGCCAGCTTAGCCGCGATCTTGCTAGGATAATGGTATTCCAGGCATTCGGCGTTGAAGGGCTGTCGCGGCAGTTCTTCCTTTAATGTCGCCGGTTCCGTTAAATGGAAATCGGTGTCCCCGGTCAATGCAGCAATGGGAAGCCCAAGTTGATCGGCAAGTTGCCGGATGCGGTCAGCCTTTTCGTCTATTGCCGTTTTCTTGAACGCCCGATACCGGTTGAGGGGTATGGGGCCAGATATGGGAGCGTAAGGACCGGTACGTTCGCCATCGTATTCGACATAGAGTTCGGTATCGAATAACCCCCACAACAGCAATACGGTTTCACCCGCCAGTTCCGGTGCGACCTCATAGGCGGTGCCGTCCACCGAAACCCGTGCATCAGCTCCGACCTTGTGCCGTTCTGGCTCTCGAGCAAACCGGCAGAACTGTTCCCAGGAACACATTTCGCGAAAACCGTTTGCCGGTAAGTTGGAGAACCAGTCTTCCAGTCGTGTGTGGGGCTCGCTCCGATGCGGCTTCCGGTTGTAGTCCAACAAATAACGTTGCAACCACAAGTTGGCTTCGGCCTCATTCTGCGGCTGGTGAAAATGATACAGGGTTTCATGCACCTCTTTCACGGTACGAAACGGCCGTTCAACTTTGCCGGTGGCACGAGCGGTGACCCGACGACCATCTTTTCCCGCTGGCATGTGGGTTTGCCAAGTGACTCCCAAGGCATCCATCACATTGTGGAATACCTTGCTCTTGGATACAGGGCCACAATCCATGTAAATCATTTCCGGAATGCCTTGAAACGGAAACTCTGGCATATAGGGTTTGGGCGCCATGGCATTGAATAAAAACCGCAAGGCCGACTCGGCATCCTCGCCGTAGACACAGCGATATTCCTCATACCCTACGCCACTGCGATCATCGACGATACTGTATAGCATCAAGGTTGGCGCACCTCGGCTGGGTTCTATCCACAATGGCGCTTTAACATGTTTAAGCTCGGAAGGCGACATGTCGAATTGCCAACAAGCGTTGCTCAATTCGGCCTGGAACCGCACCGCCGGCGGTTGTCGAGTCAATCGCAGTTGATCGAGTTTCCAGTAGCTCAGGTAATGGTTCACGGTACTCACACTTAATAAGCCTTTGGGAACACGGATCAATCCTTGTGGGGTTTCTAAGCCATATTTTTCCATCAGTTCGATAGCCCGGCGAGTGGAAACATGGCGGTCCTTCTTGTTTGTTGTACGCAACTTTAAAGCTGCGACCAGTTCGCAATAATGTTCTAGTTCCGCTTTCGGTAGCACACGCGGTCGGCCATGGTCTGCACGTTGCGCAGCTTTGGGTTTGTGGAAATTCCGGAGTGCGCGATAAACGGTGTCGGTAGAAACGGCGTAGAGTTCGGCGATGGATTTGACTTGGGCAGCTCGTTCCGGACTTTTTGAAGGCAATCGATCCAGCCGTTGGCGTAAGGCCAGCAGTGAATCAATTGGGATGGGGCTATGCCGCGTCGCGGGCATTGACACCCTGCTCCGCGAGATAGTTATACAGGGTACTTTTGGAAATCCCCATGATCCGACAGATTTCCACGATGCTGTGCTGACGTTCTTTATAAAGACGTAACGCTAGCTCGCGTTTTTTCGGATCAAGCAGCTTTGGCCGACCGCCTTGCCGTCCTCGCGCTCGCGCTGCCGACAATCCCGCCTGGGTGCGTTCGCGAATGAGGTTGCGTTCGAACTCAGCCAAGGCACCGAACAGATGAAACACCAATCGGCCACCACTGGAAGTGGTATCAATATTCTCTTGCAGACTTCGGAGTCCGATGCCTTGCTGTTCCAATTTTTCTACCAAGTGGATCAAGTGCTTCAAGGAACGCCCCAGTCGATCCAGACGCCAAACTACCACCGTATCGCCTGAGCGGGCTATTTCAAGAGCGCTGGCCAGACCAAGACGGTCGGTACTCGCCCCACTTTGCTGATCGGTGTAAATCTTTTCGCAACCCGCTTTTTCAAGCGCGTCCCGTTGCAAGTCCAGATTTTGGTCATCGGTGGATACCCTGGCATAACCGATCAACATTTTTTCTCTATCCTCTAGTCCAATAAGTCTCAAGAACAGAGTATATCTGGAATTTGTTTTGTGGAATAGTTTTATGGACTCTGCAAGCCTTATTAAACGGCGTTAGTAAGTTGAAGGTGAACCAGTCCAGAAAACGGGCGTTTTCTGGACTGGTCTTTTTTTGAAGCTGATGCCAACTGCATCAACTCTACAATGCATTTCCATTTAATTTCCGCGTGTGTTGTCCAGTGAGCGAATCATGAAAGGACGTTTTGACAGTGTCTCTGTTTTTCGTTCTGACTGGGTAATGCTTGTCGCCACTCTTATGTAGCAAATAAAACAGATCGCTAAACTTTTTTGGAGCATCAGTTATCTCTGTATTTATTTTATAAAAATGAAAAAAGGAGTCCTAAGAGCATTGACAAAAGAAAGGATCGGTCTATAATACTTTTCATCGGGATTACAGGACTCCCAGTAACACTTAGAGGTTAACATGATAGCACTGTCAAAAATTACAAAAGAAGACGCTAAAGAATCAGCCATGATGTTCCTTGGCATTTTGGCCATGTGGACCGACTGTTTTTTTGATGAAAAATCAGGGGCCAGATTGCTGAATATTGATGAAGATAGCTATGAAGGCGGAGATATTCATTACGATTGCTCTCCCCCAGAGGTACTAGAACAATATATTCCACAAAGCAATTTAGAGAATGCTGTCTTTGTAAGACGTATTGTAGAAATCTTCGATTTTGCACAAACAGGTGTGTGGGATGGTGTTGATAGCCTTAATGGGAGCAATAATTTAGACACTTGGTTATCTGATGCATTAGTAGAATTAGGAACATTTCAAAATGTGTTTGGTTCACGACCTAGGTTATCGTTTAAAGATGACGGGGTTACGATGTTGGGAGGGGAAGAAGACCCGATTCTAAATACGTTATTTACCATTACAGATGCCGCCAGAGCTAGGTGGAATCTTCTGGAACACTATGACCTAACATTGGACGAAATCGCTTTGCTCGCTGGTGTTGGAATAAAAACAGTGAGAAATGCCGTTAGTTCGAAAGGGCATGACCGCTTGATTACCTCTGGGCGTATAGAAGATAAAACGGTGGTCGATACCGACGAAGCGTACCGGTGGTTGTTAACTAAAAAAGGCTTCACCGGTCCATTTTTGTGTCACGAAGAACCACCTTTCGATAGTTACGAGACGTTAGGGCAATTTCGGCATCATTGCTATGTCATGAGGACGTTGGCGAAGTTGGAAATTGCCGATTTGGCAAAAAACCTCGACTGGAATGAATCTCTTATTCAGGCATATACCGATTTGGAAAAACTGGGCATATCCGAGAAGTTAGAACTTTTGACGCCCAACACGCTGATGGCGATCGGCAAGTTTTATCAGTCGAAAAATCTCAACACGTTTGTAATCGAGGGTAGCAGAATCTTAGCATCTGTAGTAGCTGAGTATCGCGCGAAACAATTGTTCAATTGATTTAAGGGGTGACAGTCATGATTTTAACCAAACACACGGAAACCAGGATTCAGCAACGCTGCATTCCGAAGCTTGTATTGGATTTGTTGCTTGAGCATGGAGCCATCGAACACCAACACGGTGGTACGGAACTGGTTTATTTCAAAACCAAGAACTTCGAGAGAGCAAGAAAACAGCTGGAACGAACGCTGAAGGAGTTCGACAAGCTGAGAGAGACTTACTTGGTCAAAAGTAATCAAGAGATGGATGACATCATTATTACAGCAGGCTATTTAAAGGGCAGCCCCAGAACTAAAACAAACCCATAGATTTCTATATCAGTTAATTTCAACAAAGGAAATAACATGCACGATAGTTTAGATGACAAGTGTCCAGTTGCAAGTTTCGTAGAGCGGAGAGTCAACCAAAGCCCTTATTCACAGAAAGAAATTGCCGAGATGTGTGGATTCAATACGCCCAACATGATTACCATGCTTAAACAAGGTATAACCAAGGTTCCTGTTGAAAAAATACCTGCCTTAGCTAAGGCTCTGGATGTTAACCAAGTCGATCTTTTTACACTTGTGATGAAAAACTATAGGCCAAAAGAGTATGAGGTGATTGTCAAAATTTTAGGTGAACCAATATCAAATGCGGAAAGAAAGATCGTTAGATTGTTAAGAGATATTCTTCCAGAAGGCCAGTTAATAAATAATACAGATCATTATAAAAATAAAATCAGAGCAGCACTGGAAAATTGATCAGGCCTAATTTAGGTGGATATTAAATAATACAAAATTCATGAGGCAAAGCGCTTGTTAATTCAAAAGAAATCTATTGAAACGGGTAAAACATTGTTGCGTTCAACCTCTCATATCATAGTGAGAACGAAAAAAGGCAACAGGTTGAGATCATTGTTAGTAGGCATTCAATTTGGAATTCTCCATTTGCCGGGGGAATTAATTCTGGTATCTCTTTGGCCTTTTGTCCAAAACATTGTATTAGCGACTTATTATTTGGTCAGTAACGCTTGGTTTGTTCTAAGGTACTCCCCATTGTCTAGACCAAAATCTCATGAAATTAAGATAGAAGCCGGTTGATAAAAATGGGTTGTTTCATCCTTCTCATAACGCTTCCCTAAATACACGTCAGCCGGCGTCCGATAGTCCAATGATTGGTGGAGTCGCTCA
>CANNKG010000223.1 GCA_947505105.1 Methylococcaceae bacterium
GTATCTTAGTGCTTGGGTTAACTGATGGTAGTCTTTCAAGTTCATTCTCGTCTTTAGTCGGATAGAAAAAAGCTTGGCACTATATCAGTTAGCCTTCCTTAATATCCTATTATTGGCGATTGCACTTCGGAGTTGAATCCGCCATTTATAAAATGATACTATCTGTTTTTAATATTAATCTAAATTTACTTTGAATTAACTATCCATTACCCCGTCTGTATTATTCGCTCATTCCCTGACCCTGGTTTCACAAACACCTTAATCGTAATGAAAATCCGTACTCTGCTAATTTTTTCGGCTTTATTTTCAAATTTTACTCAGCACGCAGCTGCCGCGACGTTTAATCTTCCGGAAAATCCGGGCGATACGGTGATTACGCAGTTTGATGATGATATGCCGCTTACTCGATCCGAACATGACGAAACGCTGCTAGATGTCGCGCGTCGTTTCAGTTTGGGACAAACAGAAATTGTCCGTCTCAATCCTGATGTTGATCGCTGGAACGTTAAAAAAGGTGAAATTGTCCGTTTACCTAATAAACATATCTTGCCCGACTCACCTCGTGAAGGCTTGACGCTAAATGTCGCCGAATATCGAATGTATTATTACCTTCCGGCGCAGCCTGACCAACCTGCCCAAGTATTGTCTTTTGCTCATGGTGTCGGCAGACAAGACTGGAAAACCCCGCTAGGCAAAACGACTATCGCTAAAAAAATTAAAGATCCCGTTTGGCGCCCCCCTGAATCGATCAGGCGCGAACATGCTGCGATGGGCGATCCTTTACCGGTAGTTGTTCCTGCTGGTCCGCATAACCCGCTTGGCGCGTATGCTTTGTATTTGAATCTGCCGGGGGATTATCGTATTCATGGCACCGATATTGACAAGATTTTTGGTATTGGAATGCAAATTACACACGGTTGCGTCAGAATGTATCCAGAAGATATCGAGCAACTTTATTACACTGTATCCGTAGGCACCCCTGTGCATATTGTCAAACAACCGATTAAGGTGGGCTGGCTGAACAATGTTTTATACATTGAAGTACATCCTGACCTAGAAGGTGAAGAAATGACGCCTGATCAACGTTACAACTCAGCTATCGCTTTAATTCAGAAAGCTAATAATGATATTCTTCCTGATTTCAACCAACAAGCGTTGACCGAAGCACTCACCAATTTGAGTGGAATTCCAACAGCAATTTTTGAACGCATTGAGATGCCACCTGTCGATACGATACCAATGGCGCCAGTAATCGAGCAACCAGTCGCTCCGCCCCCGTCCCCAGTGATAGAACCTTCTCAAACCACGACAGCTATACAAGCACCTAAAATTGCTCAACCCACTAAAAAAGTTCCAGTTTCACCGCTTGGCTATTACTCTCCTCGCGCCGCCAAACAAGGAATTTAATCATTCCGCTAGAGAATGCTCACTAATAATTGGCATGATGCAAAAAACTACCAATATTCTGCGTTTAACAGCTCGTATTCAGACTTTAAACTCAGAATATTGGTTATCTCAATAAATGACAATTTCTTACCGGACATAATTATTCACAGGACTTGCCATGCAAGGAATTTTTACTTCCATTAGATTCAAAGAATGAAAAATATGTTACCATGATTCCATGCACTGTTTAGGTGAATTAACAACAGTGCTATTTCAAAATTACTACTATGAGGATTAATGACACTATGAAAATTTCTAAAAAAATCTTGTTAGCTCTCTTTATTGCTGCCTCTGCCGGTTCATTTTCTTCTGTTTCTATAGCTGAAGAAGGCAGAACAACTTTTTCTCCTTCTGTTGCAATTGACAATGTTGCTAAAGATATCGACACAGCCCTCGCCGCGATTACTGCGAAAAAAGATAATGATATCGTTGCAGGTCTGATCAAAGACGCTAAAGATACTAGCAAAGAGATCAATGCCAGTGACAAAGTTGCATTTGGCGTTAACAAGGCTCGTAACTTACTTAAAAATGCATTAGCTGAAGCTAAAAATGGCGACTTAGTAACTGCCGAAGATACTTTGAAAAAAGCTAAAGCTGACTTTTTAGCGTTAAAATCAATATTATAAGCAATAAGCTAGTAATGATTTTATTGGGACACCAGATAGCTAAAGACTCCATTTTTATGTTACTAGTGTCCTAATTCTTAAAGCAGACTTAATTTAATATTTGTGTGGCTTTTTTTCATAAATTTTGCACACTAACTCATAAAACCAGAGTGGTCGAAATGCCACAATCCACAATAAAAGCATTCCAAGAATCGGAACGGGTCCAATCTCAAGAATAGTCATTAAAGAAAGAACCAATAGAGTTAGAATTCGTATGATTATTACCCCTTCTTTGACTTTAGCTATACCATCCACCGATCAATATTACTTAGCATACCAATCTGAATAGAACCACCTGTCTAAAGATGCTTCTTTATTGATGAATTGGCAAATTAAGAATAGCCCTTAAAAAACTCGTGATGATCGTTTGACAGCCCACAATTAGCAGAGTCACGCCCGGCACCAATATCCGCATAATATTCGCAGGCTCTAAACTGCCAAAATGACGTTCCTGCCAAAATGAAACACTGTATAAAATTGCAACACCCCCAATTACAATCGCAATAATCCCGGAACATAATAAAAACTCTAATGATCTTTTATTAAACCAAGAGACGTAGTTAGGTTCTTCAAATAATAATCCGTATTTCAAAGTAAACTGCTTAGCAAGCAGAAATGCATAGACCGTCTGCACACCAATAATAATCGCAGTCGCAGAAAGTAATAGCGAATGAATATCAAATACCACACCACCTAAAGCAATAGGCCCCGGTAGCAAAAACAACATACCCAAGACGCCTAAGGCTATCATCCAAAGTCCTGGATACAAAAACAGCCACCGCGGCGAATACATCAATAAAAATATCAAATGACGCCAACCATCGCGCCAAGTTCTTAAGTGCGGGGGACGATTCCGACCATCTGGATGCAGAATGGTTGGCACTTCAGCGATGCGCAATTGATTTAGACTGGCTTTCACCACCATTTCACTGGCAAACTCCATGCCTGTGGTTTTAAGTCTCAAGCCCAAAATCGCTTCCCGATTAAATCCACGCAGACCACAATGAAAATCACCAATATCACTCTTAAAAAATAGCCGTCCAATAAAACTTAACACCGGATTGCCCAGATATTTATGCAAAAACGGCATCGCATTCGGCATGATACCGCCTTTAAATCGATTACCCATGACTAATTGCTCACCTGCTCGCAAACGCTCCAAATAGAGCTCAAGCTTGCTGAAATCATAGCTATCATCTGCATCACCCATGATGACATACGTGCCTTGTGCCGCTTCTATACCACCCATCAACGCATTGCCGTAACCCTTTTCTTCGATATGGGCAACTCTAGCTCCCGCCTGAAGGGCGATTTCTACCGATCGATCAGTGCTGCCATTATCGGCAATCACAACTTCACCAATAACCTGATGTGAAGCAAAAAAAGCCTTAGCTTTGTTGATACAGGTTGCTAAGGTTAATTCCTCGTTTAAGCACGGCATTACCACAGTAAGTTCAATAGCTTCGGATTGGTTCATATGTCTGTCTAGTAAAATGATTGGGCAAGTTTAGCTGATGATTCTTCAAAGTCGATTTTGTTAATTCGAAATAAACGCAGCTTTTTATTGTTATAGGAAGAGTTTAGTTTGATCAATCCTCAATTGCGGCATCGCCTGATCTGGAAAGTTAAAATCATTTTTAAAAATTCGCCGCATAACCGCCAATAATTGTCTAAATTTATAAGCATCATGATGAGAGTCCCCCTTTCGTTCCGACTCTTGCCAGCTTTGTTGATCGGAAATTCTTAATTCGAGGCCTAAGGTATGTTGTTGAGTAATTTTAGGTGCCTGATGTCGGTTAGCATATGCTGATGTACCTGGGATCAATATTTTACGAGTTTCCGCATCTCGATGAATCGGCAAGGAAAAGGCAATTTTACACTGAAACTTGCGATGACCTGATGATGAATGTTGATTTTTCGCAGCATTGACACTCAAGGCCTCGTAGAAGGCTCGAGCATTACATAGTAGCTCATCCTGACTTGGCACTTCAAGGCAACCAGCACTCTGAGCAAGACTGACCATTAGACGCTGCACGGCTTCTAGCATACTTTCGGGATCATCAAATAAGGTCTGAGTAATCGAATGTGAAGCAGTATTCTCCTGCAAAATAATTCCACGCTTTTGTAGAGCATGAAATAATTTTAGGGTGTCATTCTTATCTTTCAAAATAAAGGTGAGCGCGAGAATATCCCGAATATCATACGCTTCACCCTCTAAATCTTTTGCCAACTTGGTAAACATGCTTTCGGGGCTTTTTAATCGCGCTTTGATTTCGAGAATATTGACTTGAACACCATCACCACTGTCAAAAATGAAGCCGTTATGCGTGGAGCTATGTCGGATAGATTCTTTTAATTTATGGAAAAAACTGGAAATTTTAACAAATGCCTGCTGGGCAGACTCATTTGCCGGTATATGCTGAGGATCTTCCCAAGCATAATGATAGAGATCGTCAAGCGCCTGTCGCTCAGATTCAAGAAAAAGACCCAATTGAGCAAAGTCATGAATATCCTGACTATCTTCTTCAATCGATCTGATCAAATGGGTCATTTTGAGCACGGCACAGGCGGTTTGTTGCCAAGCCGACGAAACCGAAAGATTCTGACCTTCGTAACCATCGAAAACACAAGGATATTTTTTGGACGAAACCAGTAAGAAAAGATGCCTGGGATCAGTGTCCACCAGCTCCTGAAATCGAGCTTCTGTCAAAACAGCTTCTATTTGATCAATTGCTTGTAAACAAGCTTGATAGTACTCGGCATTACTTGAGTGCAACGCCAGCATATTAGTCAATTGATGCCTTACAAAAGGAAATAGCCAGTTAAAAAAGTATTTACGGGTCTGAGTGAGATAATGTCTGGCCCGATCTTTTTCGCTTTCGGGGAGTTCGGCTTCGCCTCTAATGTCAAAGCCGCGATTTGCCATCATTTTGGATGCTTGCTTGACAGCACTTGCGTAATTATACGCAGACAGCAATAAATAAGGTCTTAATTCCGTTTTATCCAGAATAGAACCAAAGATATCGTGATGGAGTTCCTGAGTTGAGGAGAGTGATTGCATAGACTGCTATCCAAAATGACGGCGCAAAAGCAGATTATTGTTCGACAGGCTTCATTTAACGTAAACTCAGTTGAGTTAAGTACTTAAATAAGCCTTAAAGCTTGGCACGTAGCGGCTTGATCAGGGCTTTATCCAACTCGGGCAAAGCCGCAAAAGCCTCACGCAGTTTATTTTCCCAGCAACGTCTGAGTTGCAACATATACTCATCATCGGCTGCAAAACAATAATATTCGTCCACATGAAAACTATCTTTCCGATAGATAATCAATTCCACTGGCGCGCCGACACTGGCATTGCTCCGAATCGTTGAGTCCATCGATACCAGACAACAACGCGCTGCTTCATCAAGTGCAGTATCAAGCTTCATAAAACGATCAAGAACTGGTTTGCCATACTTGTTTTCACCGATCTGTAAAAATGGCGTATGCGCTGAGGTAGTAATGCAATTACCTTCTGCATAAACCATATAAGCACCATGAGGCTCATCAGCAATTTGTCCGGCAACGATAAAACATGCTGAAGCATTGAAGGCGGATTGACCCGCAGAGTTTACATATTGTTTTTGCTTTTCGAGACTGACTTGCCCGATATAGGTAGCAGCTTCAGAGAGACATTCGACGGTATTAAAATTAACGGCTGCTTGCTTAATCTTGTCGCGGTGCAATTGCTCTAATACCGCTTGGGATGTCGCGAGATTTCCGGCACATAAAACCACAATTTTACGGTCCGCCGCTGTCTCAAACAAATGCATCTTGCCGTAGGTACTCACATTATCTATACCAGCATTAGTTCTTGAATCGGAAACGAGAATTAAACCTTCGTTAATGGAAGCTGCAATACAATATGTCATGGATATTTAGGTCTTATCAATGTATGGTTCATTCTAACTTAGGCGGATTCAACTCCGAAGTGCAATCCTAGTTGTCATGCGGCCTTCGGCAAAGATTCTGCAAAAAAGACTGAATGAGGTGTTTTATAGTTAAGGCTTTTCCGTGGTCGATGGTTAAGTTTTTTCATCACCTCCTCGACATCCTTA
>CANNKG010000224.1 GCA_947505105.1 Methylococcaceae bacterium
GTTTCAGGCAAGAATAGTCCGTATCAGCTCATATACCATTCGAGCCGTTCAAAATGCAATAATCACTGGAATGTCTTTGTTCGACCTTATGCACGCACTCATGGCGCGATTAGTTCCTGGGTAGGCGAAAATATGGGAACACTGATGAGCAGAATAGTGATGAAGTTATCGGATAATCCGGAATTGCTTTTATTGAAAACCTGCCACTGTCCATCAATGTGTCGGTGAACCAATCCCCCTTTATTAGTCCCAATCCATAGCCCTCCTTGATTGTCGTTAAGTAAATACCGTATCCAGTTATCCGGCATACTCGAATTGCTGGTGTTGAACACCTGCCATTGTCCATCAGTATCTAGGTATACCAAGCCATTACTCGTACCAATCCAAAGACCATTTTTGTTGTCCATTAATAAACTATTAATATTCGTGTTCGCTGGCAAACTCGAATTATTCTTGTCAAATATCTGCCATTGCCCTGTCTTATCATGATGTACGATCTGGCCATTGACGGTTCCAATCCATTGACCTCCTTCGGCGTCGAGGATAACACTAGAAATTGTGCTTTTGGGCAGGCCGGAATTACTTTCATTAAAAATTTGCCAATGCCCCGCTGCGTCTTGATAGGCTAGTCCGATGTCAGCTCCTGCCCAAAGACCATCTTGACCGTTACTCGTAATGTCAAAAATATTGGCATTCTGTGTATATCTGCCATTAAATGTATCGACTATTTGCCATTCTCCGCTTGAGTCTCGATGCGCTAATTCAGTAATAAAACCCAACAACCAAAAGCCCTCTCTGCCATCACTTACGAGCTTTTCAATGTAATTTATGGATGAACTCAAACGACTACCCTTGAATAGCTGCCATTGTCCAGTTACGGTTCGGTGTCCGAGTCCAGCAGCAATAGTCGCTACCATAATCCACCTTGACCGTCGCTTAAAATGCGCTCGATGCCAGAAATCGGTTGATCGGTAAATGTTTGCCACTCCCCTAAGGCATTTCGGTACGAGAAACTGTTACCAGCCACCCATATTCCACCCTGGTAATCACTTGTTAGCGCCGATGGTTTGTGTGTATTGTCCCTTTTCCATTGTCCCTTCGCATCTAAATGCACAAGTTCGTTGATTACTGTCTCCCCCGCTCCTAATCTCGATGTTGCTATCCATAGTCCACCATGACCATCGCTTATCAGATCAAAAACTGATGAATTAGCTGGCAAGCCGGAGTTACTTGTATTGAATATATGCCACTGTCCTTTTGAATCTAAATGTGTCAATCCATTAAACGTACCTATCCAAAGACCGCCTTGGCTGTCGCTTAATAGTCTGTAAACCAGATTACTTGGTAATGCCGAGTTACTTTTATTGAATATTTGCCATTGTCCAGTCGAATCGCGATGTATGAGGCCTTCGTTAGTTCCCATCCATAGCCCCCCAATTCCATCACTTAAAAGCTCGCGAATATCATTGTTTGGTAAACTCGAATTATTTTGAGTAAAAACTTGTATTTTTCCCGAAGTGTTACGGTAAACCAAGCCTTTTAATGTACCAATCCAAAGACCTCCTTGGCTATCACTCAACAGGCTCATAATGTCATTGGATGGTAATCCTTGTTGTGTAGTAAATACCTTCTGGATTGCCCCCGTGTCAGCATTGCGTTGCTCAAGCCCGCCACTAGTTCCTACCCATAGAGTTTGCTTGTCATCAGACAAGAGTAATGCGTTAATCGAGCCTGGGTAATTAAAGAGCTCCCATATACTGTTTTGAACAGAGATAGGGTTAACATGAGCTGCTAACAGATTCGATTTAGAGGTAAGGGCAGACAGTTGATCGATTTTTAACGGAGCCGCCATCAAAGCCTGAGCATTAGCTCCTATCCCCAAAACTAGGCACATTAAATGCAAAAAATTAATAAGGATGTGTTGAGTGGACATATGCTTCACGCCGTCACCGTTGCGGATTTTGTAACAGAACTGACTGGGCGGTAGATATTCAACAAGCCAATTCCTGACAACCATCCTTGATCATATTCTTTTAAGTAGTCTGTGACACGATCTCCACTGAATTGTGCAATGCGAGCAATTTCATAATGCTTTAAATTCAATGACTTGATGTAAATAACATGCTTTTTTTTCTTGATCAATCCAACTGGTTGTTCCATGAATTGTCGATACAACCGTTCAAATGCAGCTTCTGTGAATTGGATAGTATGCATGTCTGATTTTTAGAGTAAATTACAGCATTATTGACTAGGGGTGTAGAAGTGTTTTAACAAAAACAAATCTGGAGTGCATGTATCATGCTGAAATTTTAACATATACCTGAACCCTAGCCGTGCTATTTGCCGCCCCGTTATCACTTCCAGAAATCAAAACGCTGGAAGACATGCAGAAAAATCATTGGCATAATGCGCCAAGGATTAGATCGCATGCCATTTTATTAAGTGCTCAAGGTTTAAAAATTAAGAACCTTGCTGAAGTTTTCGATGTTTGCATACAAACATCAACAACCATTGGACACCTATGCGGCGATGACGTGCTAATGAAAGTGGCAGATTGTCTTCGCGACTATGATGCTATCCGGTATGGTGGCGAAGAATTTGTAGAGCTACTAACGAATACCCGAGCGAAAGGCGCTAAACAAACCTTGCTAGAGGCGATGATTCATCGTGCCAATAAAGCTTTGTATTACGCCAAAGAGCATGGGCGGGATCAGTGTTGTCTGTTTGATTCTGAGCTAATGGGGGAGGAGAGTTAATCTCGGGTTAAACCTCCTTTTCATCGCTATGGAAGTTGAAAATATCTGCAAATCTTAAACACCCTGCTTGGCATAATTGTGCTTAATGGCATCGCCTTGTATTATGAGCGTTATTAATATTATGAGCGTTAATAACTGAATACCCAGTCATCAGTGAAGATAGCATTTTTGTATTTCTTGCCGCAACCGCAGGGGTAAGGATCATTCCAATCGATCTTTAGACCGGATGCTGTTTTACTCGATGTTCAAGTTTTTCAGCTTGACTGGGACGATGCTAGATAAATTAAGGTGTTTTCGTTATTAGTCTCAAGTGTTACCTTATAGCGATTCTAGCTGCAAGGCTTGATTCAGTGGTGTTCTTAAAAATCAGCAACTAAAAACTTGAATATCGTGTTTTAGGAGTGATAGATTTATCGTGTACAGAGCCATTAATTACAAGTACGCCCAAAACTAGGCGTAAGGTCACCCATATGCCAGATGGAATACACGCCGCACTTGTTGCATTCACAAGTACTTTATCACTCGCGTTGAAAGAGCGAGACTCCTATACACGTTTTCATAGTGATAGGGTAGTGGGCATATCAACCACGCTGGCTAGCCATATACAGCTTACAGATCGAGAGATAAAGTTTTTGAGAACGGCAGCTGCTCTTCATGACATAGGGAAATTAGGCATTCCTGATTCAATTCTACTAAAGCCGATCAAATTGGATGATGTCGAGTTCTCTATCATGAAGTCTCATGCAGAGAAGGGAGCCAATTTGGTTCTATCGGTAGACTATGATGGGGCAGATATCGTTGCAGAAGCAATAAGGCACCATCATGAAAATTACAACGGTAGCGGATATCCTGACCAATTGTCAGGAGACAATATACCAATTCTTTCTCGAATAATTTCTATTGCTGACAACTATGACGCAATGGCAACAAAACGGGTCTACCAAAAGGCAAAAAACCATAGTTCTATCCTTAATATCATGTCAAATGAAAGTGGTAATAAACACGATCCACAGTTATTCGAATCATTTATCAAAGTAATTGATAAATCATCTTTTAGAGTTGCCTAATATATGAGTATTTTTTTCCGAGCATTGGAATAATCAGTTTGGACCGACCCTGATCTGGCTGTTCCATACGATAAAAGAAGGTAATATCTACAAAAGCTAATATATTCAAATTATTGATTCATAATGAATCATTTTTTTTGAACTCCCTCTGAACGTCTCTATTGCGCTATCGTTAGTTTGTTTTGAGATCTTTGATTGTCATATCTATGCAGCTAATAAACATTGACGAAAACTTTTAGCGCATGGGATACTTTTCAATTTTTTTATTCTTCCTTCATTTTTAAGGAATCTGGATCATGCAAAGAAAACTTACCAAAATCCTTGCGACGATATCGAGTAACAATTGTTCAGAACAAATGTTGCACGACTTGCATGAAGCCGGTATGGATGCAGTGCGGCTTAATACCGCGCATATGACCACCGAAGAAGCGCTTCACGTAGTGCGGCAGATCCGTGCGACATCCGACCGAATTGGTATTTTGATAGATACCAAGGGTCCTGAAGTTCGTACTCGCGAAGTTCTAAATCCTATTTCACTTGAAACGGGTGATTTCGTGCGTATTGTCCGATCAGAACCCGTCGATAAAGCCTTTTGCGTTTCCTACCCGCATTTCATTGACGAAGTGCCGGAAGGTGCATTGATCCTCATTGAAGATGGAACTATCGAACTTGAAGTCACGCAGAAAAGCCAGAATGAATTAGTTTGTATTGCAAAAAACTCAGGACAGATCAAAGCCAGAAAGAACGTCAATGTGCCTTCCGCACGTCTCAATTTACCATCCCTCTCTGGTCGAGACGAGGAGTTCATTCGCTTTGCGGCCCGTTACGAGCTAGATTTCATCGCTCATTCCTTTGTGCGCAACCGTGCTGATATTCAAGCAGTTCAAGATATACTGAACGATGAAGGAAGTTCTCTTAAAATTATTGCTAAGATTGAAAACACTGAAGGTGTCGAGCATCTCGACGAAATCCTTGAGGCGACCGCAGGAGTGATGATTGCCCGAGGCGATTTAGGTGTTGAAATTCCTTTCGAGCGTCTGCCGACCATCCAAAAACGGATCATTCAAACGTGCGCCCATAAATCGAAAATCGTCATTACGGCCACGCAAATGCTCCACTCGATGATTGAGAACCCAAGGCCAACTCGAGCAGAAGTCTCTGATGTAGCAAATGCCGTATTTGATGGTACAGATGTATTAATGTTATCTGGAGAGACCGCCAATGGTCAATATCCGTTGGAGGCAGTCGAAACCATGACTAAAATTGCCCGTGAGGCAGAAACTCAACGGGCATTAGGTTGGAATCTTGAAAGAGAAACGATCACTCATAACAAGCGCGCCTATTTTGCACGTTCTGCCGCACACGCCTGTCGAGAAATGCCTATAAAAGCTATTGTCGCAGACTCTGAAACCGGTCGCATCGCCCGCTTGATATCGTCATATCGCCCTTCCATTCCGATTTACGTAAAAAGTCCAGATATTCATACCGTTCGAGAATTATCACTTGCCTACGGTGTTTATGCGCAACAGCAACCTAGGCTGTCCAACACCGATCAATTGATTTCGCAATCGGTCAACTCTCTCTTGTGCGAAGGTGTATTGGAGGCAGAAGATCTTGTGGTTATCGTTGGTGGGACGCCTGGACTTAGCGGTACTACCAATTTTTTGGTCATCAATACGGTAGCCCACTGTTTACAAGGTTAGTTGGCTGGAACTCTGTGAGGTTAGTCATCTTGCATTTGGCTGGATGTTCAAAGTCGTCGTGTCTTGTTTGCCTAAACACTGGGAGTTTGTCGGCCTTACAGATATCGGGTGTCATTGAGTTAGAACAGCACACCATTCAGCCTAACAGGCAGGCACTCGGCAAGCAATTTATCGATATTGACCGAAGCTTTGCGATCATCCTCCCCCCGAATTGCGGAGGATGGCTTTGGCTGGTCTGCGTTGTGGTTTATACGGTTGACGATTTTGGAAGGGAGATTGGGTGAATAGGTCGGTGAATGCAAATGATCTGAAAGCTGCTGCCGTTGGTTGTTTATTAGGTACTGCTGTCGGCGATGCCTTAGGATTGGCTTGCGAGGGGCTTTCTCGCCGTCGACAGCAACGCTGTTTTCCATCACTTGACAATTACCACCTACTGTTTGGCAAGGGGCTTTGCTCCGACGACACTGAGCATTCATGCATGCTCGCGCAGTCTCTGCTTGTTTCTGCTGGCGATGAAAAAGCGTTTACCCATGATTTTGCCTGGTGTTTGCGCTGGTGGTTCGTAGGGCTACCGGCTGGAATTGGCTGGGGTACTTTACGCGCGATCATCAAGCTATGGCTATTTTTGCCTGA
>CANNKG010000225.1 GCA_947505105.1 Methylococcaceae bacterium
CCGTAATTCTACAAAAACTATAACTTAAGCTGATTAGCAAGATGCTTCAGTTAAGGAGTCACATATCGACAGCGATTTGTTATCTTGCTCTAGCGAGTGCCGACATCCGGCACTCACCTTGTGCCGAAATGACAACTTAATCGCATAAATTAATTAGGAAACAAGCAGAATAATTACCTTATTTTTTAATTCTTAATGGCGTTTTATCGTTCTTACCTATTCCATTATCATGCAAAAAAATATCTTTTTTTTCATTGAGTAGACTACAATGTAACAAATGAATTAGATTTATTAACTGGGGCGTAAGTATTGGGAGTTCCTACGCACAGGACATACTTATGTTTTTCTGATTTAATTAAATTTATTCTCTATAAAATATAGAATAATCCGTATTTATTATGGAGTGATTGTTTTTTCGTGTGCTGAGATGATGCCAACACAATCAAATTATGAGTAATCTATTTATGATAAAAAACATACTGAACCCTATCATTAAAAAAATCATACTAGCCATTCTTATATTAGGCTCTCAGCAGATTATGGGTGAATCATCTCCTTATCAAATAAACCCTGGTGATACACTGGAAATATCAGTTTGGAATGAAGAGAAATTACAGCGAGAATTAAAAGTATTACCCGATAATACAATCAGCTTTCCTTTGGCAGGTAGCTTTTCTACCGCCGGCAAAACCATCAACGATATTCAAAAATTATTAAAAGACAAACTATCCGTATTTATTGAAGACCCTGTTGTTAATGTTGCAGTTAAAGCCGTTGAAGGCAATGCCGTATTTGTTATGGGACAAGTCAATAAGCCCGGTAGCTTTGTGATGTATCAGCCGATGAATATTGCTCAAATATTAGGTTTAGCCGGCGGTTTTACCACCTTTGCTAAAACAAACAGTATTGTTGTTTTACGTGCGACGGAAAACGGTTCAAAAGCCATTCATTTCAAATATGGCGATATTGAAGATGGCAGCGACCTAAACGGAAATCTATTACTAAAAAGTGGTGATGTTGTTATCGTGCCCTAACTAAAAAATCTCTTGTATGTCAAAACACCGATCCAATAATCCCATTTTTGCGCTCATTATGATGACCTATGCAATCCATTTGCCTTATGCAAATGCAACGGAGTGGCGTCTTAACGGTAATGTAAAACAAGATACAGGTTATGATGATAATGTTAGAATGCAAAAACAAGCGCAAGGCTCATTTGAATATTTATTAACACCACAGTTAAGCGTTGCTCGTAAAGAACAAGATTGGGATATTAATGCAAATGCTAGCTATGGCTTGCAACAATACACCGATATAGACGGCTTAGATTATTCGCCACAAAATTATGGCGCTCAGAGTGAATATCGTACCGCTAGAACTCGCTGGGGATTAAATGCAAGTTATGCCGATACCTTGAGTCGCAATAATGCCGTGCAAGATACGGGTAATTTTGCTAGTGCATCTAATCAAGTTAAGTGGGCCGTGTCTCCCTCGTTTAGTTATCTTTTGACACAGCGCGATAGTGTGACTATCACAGCGGGCTATAACAAAACGGCTTATTCAAGCTCTGCCCTTAGCAGTAATGATGGCCAATCAGCCAATATTGCTTGGCAGCGACAGTGGAATGAACGCCTTACTCACACCATTGATTCGGCTTATACCCATTATGAATTTGGTAGCCTCGGCAATAGTTCCACGGCAGATAGTTATAGTCTTACCGCCATGTTAGCTTATAAACTGACGCAACTGTGGTCAATTCAAGGTAGTTTGGGCGGACGTGTCACAGAGAGTTTAACCGAGTCTGGACAACAAGCCCTATTACAGCAAATCTCCTCTGGATTTTTAGCGGATTTATCATTCACCTATACAGGTGAACAAATAACTTCATCTCTAAAATTGGGTCGTTCTTTAGCCCCCTCCAGCCAAGGTAATTTAAACGAGCAAACACAGTTGGCATGGAATGCAGGCTACAAATTAAACAAGCGCTGGCAAGCCGCCATTGGAACGAGCTATCAAATGTCCAAAGCAACCAGTCAAAACTCACTGACAAACAATAGCTTTAACAACCGTAATAATCTAACCGTTACACCAAATCTTAATTGGTTGATCACGCCCGAATGGGTTGCGCAACTGTCTTATCGCTATCGGCAACAAGACAGTCTCTATCTTGCTGAATCCAACATGTTAATGTTGACATTAACGTACAATTGGCAAGGATTCAGCATTTCAAGGTAAAGCAATGGAAGAAGACGCAAAAACACTTAGAGATTACATAAATATCATAAGACGCCGCAAATATATCATTGTTGCGTTGTTTCTATTTTTACTGATAAGCAGTGCTGTTCTGGCAATAATAATTCCCCCAGTTTATCAATCCGAAGCCACTATTCTGATTGAACAGCAGCATATACCAACTGAATTAATCAAATCGACCGTAACCAGTTATGCTGATGAGCGCATCCGATTAATTGAACAGCGTATTATGACGGTAGCGAATCTCACTAAGCTAATTGATAAATACGACTTATATTCGCAACAAAGAAAAAAACTTGCGCCCGCTGAATTAGTGGAATTATTTAAGGAAAATACGCAACTAGAAATGATTAATGCCGATGTTGTAAGCCAAGGTCGAGGCAGTAAAGCGGCAATAGCATTCAAGCTGATTTGGAACGACAAAAAGCCAGAACTCGCACAACAAGTAACCAATGAATTAGTCACGCTGTTTTTGAGCGAAAATGTGCGAGCAAGAACGCAACGAGCCGAAGAAACAACGACATTCTTAGCAGAAGAAGTCGAAAAACTTAAACTTGAAATTCAAAAAGTTGAAAATACTATTGCGGAATATAAACAAAAATACAGTGCCAGCTTACCAGAATTACTGCCGGTTAATTTATCGACTATCAGCCGATTAGAAAGTGAATTACAGCAACTGAATCTACAAGAAAACATGTTAGCTGAGCGCCGCATTAATTTAAGTTCGCAATTAATGGCAACTGATCCCGTCATCGCCCCTACTCTCAGCAATAAAGCGACAGCGCCAAATACTTTGGATGACTTGATGGCATCTGAATCAGAATTACTCAGTAAATATTCAGCCGCACATCCTGATGTTTTGCGAATCCGCAAACAAATTGACATGTTAAAAAAACAAGGTGCTGAATCGATATATGATGCGAACAATGACCTAGAACAAGCCAAACAAAACCTAAAAGAATTAAGACAGAAATATTCCGATAATCACCCTGATGTCAAAATAACGCAAAAGCGGATTAGCGAATTAGAAAATAAATCACAAAAAAATCCAACACCAAGCATGGAATCAGGGAGAAACACAAAAAACCCTGTCTATCTGCAATTAAGCAGTGAAATCGATATTGCTCAAGTTGAATTACAAAACATCAAATCACAACGCGCAACGCTGCAACAAAAATTACAAGTATTAGAAGAAAATGTTGCCCAAAGTCATCAGGTTGAACGCGGCTATTACGAATTAGTGCGTGACCTAGATGCCAATAAAGCAAAATACCAAGAATTAAAAGGTAAACAATTACAGGCAAAATTATCTCAAACCTTAGAAGAAGAACAAAAAGGGGAAACATTTACATTAATCGAACCCCCACAATTACCTAATAAACCCATAAAGCCCAATCGCATTAAGTTACTCTTTATTGGATTGATTGTCTCCGTAGGCGGTGGACTTGGCGCCGGTATACTAACCGAAATGTTAGCGGGGGGCGTTCGAGGTTATCGTGCATTAACACAGGTTACGGGAATTGAACCATTAATTGTTATTCCTTATATAAGAAATCAAATAGACAGTGATAGAACACGAAAAAACATCAGAAGTTTATCCGTGTTCTCCGTGGTGCTATTAATATCCTTATTGTGTGCAATACACTTTCTTTATATGCCACTTGATGTCATTCTATATAAAGTTTGGCAGCGCATTGAATTGTTGTGACAGTCATTTCGCTCGTTTGTTTTTAACCCAATAGTTTTTCAAGTTTTATATAGCCCGTCTTCTGGCAGGAATTACCGGAATGTCGGAGCATCGGATTTATCTATACTTATACCTAAAGAGAGGAATATGTGAGTGCGGATTTTTTAGAAAAAGCCATAGAGAAAGCGCAAATAGATCAATCGCGCAAAACTATCAATAATCCGGTTGAAACAACAAGCAGCGTCAATGACTTTGTGTATACACAAACTCGGATTGTAATTCCCAATAATGAAATATTACAAGATCGTCGAGTTGTTACTTTAAAACAATACAATCCAACAGCCGATTTATTTCGTATGTTACGAACTAAGCTATTAAAACAGCTTAGAACTAATAATTGGAATAGCTTCGCAATAACCTCACCAACAGCAGGTGTTGGCAAATCCATGGTCGCCGTTAATCTAGCTATTTCAATGGCAATGGAAGTCAACCAGACAGTCTTATTGGTCGATTTTGATCTCAGAAATCCAAGAATTAATTGGTATTTTGATTTTGAAGTGGAATATGGCTTACTGGACTATGTTAATTCTGGTGTAGCATTAGAAAGAATATTGGTTAATCCAGGTATTGAGCGTTTGGTTATTCTTCCTGGAAGAGAAAAGAATAAAGGGACATCGGATATTATATCTGCACCTAGCATGAAACGGCTCATTGAAGATATAAAATCGCACTATGAATCTCGTATCATCATTTTTGACATGCCCCCTGTTTTATTAGTTGATGACGTATTGGCGGCAATGGAATATTACGACGCAGCACTTTTAGTTGTCGAAGATGGTGCCAATAAACCAGAAGAACTCACTAAAACCTTGCAAGCACTCTCAAATACCAATCTATTGGGTATTGTATTTAATAAGGCTGAAAACTTACCTGAACACCAAGGTGGTTATTGAATTTTTGTAAGTCTCCTTCCCTCCTAGCGAAACTCTGCTGGAATGACAATTTGGTCTCGTTCCTAAGCTCTAAGCTCTGCTTGGGAACGAGCGTAACGAGAAAACATATAAGCATCGTAGGTTGGGTTGCCTGCTGTTTGGCAACCCAACACATGGATACCAAAATGTTGGGTTGCAAACAGCGCAACCCAACCTACTCTGCTTCTCTCAAAGCTTCACATCCCTGTGACTGGATACCGGCCGGTATAACGATGAGAGCTCTTGCTTGAGAGCGAGCGAAAGGCTTGATTTAACACGATGAGAGCCAGATAGTTACGGTTTTTAATTTTTTCTAGTCGGTATTATTGATCATTGTTAGAGCACAGATAAATGTATAACGAATTTTTTGGTTTTAAAAAAAAACCATTTTCTCTGGTTTCCGAGCCAGAATTTCTCTATTTCAGTCCTATTCATAAAAAAGCATGGACGGTATTACAATACGGCCTCATTGTA
This sequence comes from Methylococcaceae bacterium, assembly GCA_947505105.1. Classification (GTDB taxonomy): domain Bacteria; phylum Pseudomonadota; class Gammaproteobacteria; order Methylococcales; family Methylomonadaceae; genus SXIZ01. Next base: position 5,386 of record CANNKG010000225.1, read on the forward strand.
CAAGCCGGATTCACCGTAATAACCGGTGAAATCGGTGCGGGGAAAACCACACTCATCCGAAAAGCCTTAACCACACTGGATGATAGATGCGAAGTTGGCTTAATTACAAATACCCACAGTGCCTTTGGCGACCTATTAACTTGGGTTTTAGCCGCCTTCCGAATCAACTCAAAAGCACAAGATAAAGCCGGACGCTATCAATCTTTAATCGAATTCCTAACGCGCCAACATCAACGAAGAAGACGCGTTATATTGATTGTCGATGAAGCGCAAAATATGGACTTGCAAACCTTAGAAGAGCTGCGTTTATTATCCAATATCAATATCAGCCAAGATGTCATGATACAACTGGTTTTAGTCGGCCAACCTGAATTAGTAACAAAGCTCAATAGCCCAGAATTAGTTCAATTCGCGCAACGAATATCCGTTGAATATCACATCAAAGCCTTAGATTTTGAGCAAACATTACAATACATTAATCACCGCCTAGTCGTTGCAGGCTGTAGAAAAGAAATATTTGATAAATTAGCCTATGCGGCAATTTACTATTATTCCGGTGGCATACCCCGATTAATCAATAATATTTGTGATTTATCCCTAGTCTTTGCTTTCGCCGAAGGTCACCATTACGTTGATTTAGCCACCGTCCAAGAAGTGATCAGAGAAAAGAAAACCGGTGGCTTTGCCGCATTTAA
>CANNKG010000226.1 GCA_947505105.1 Methylococcaceae bacterium
ACGCATAGAAAACCGTTCGTGCTGAGCCCAGTCGAAGCATGGACGGTTTTCTATGCGTTCACCCAGACGGTGAGACCTTAAAATCCCGTTCAACCCTTCGATAAACTCAGGGCGAACGGAATTTTAAGGTCTCAACTGCTCTTTTTAGGCTGAACCAGACAAGTGCATCGGAGTAGTCGCACTTGTCGTAAGCAATCTGACCAAGACTGAACATGGCTCGTGATTCGCCCTGACGCGCCGAATGGCGATACCATCTACGAGCTAGCTCAATGTCACGATCAACCCCTATGCCCAGCCCATTGCAAGGACCGCATCAGCATAGCCTGACTGGGCAGCTTCAGCGTTGAGGGCGAATGCTCGGCGTTCATCCTTGGCAACACCGTCTCCAACCAAATAGTCAAGGGACCGGTTGTAGAGGTAGATCGCTTTCAATGCAGTTATGATCTTATGACTAAAATAGACATTGGAGGCCGATGAATCATTTTATTTCTTCCAGCAACTGTCGTTCGAGCAGATCGTCTTTGATGACCTGCCGCACATAGTCAAGCACGTCATTTTTCTTGCGTCCAATGATGATTTTGGCAATAAACCGAACTATCGGATTATTCGATTTAAAATACTGGGCGACTATGCGGTCGAATACGATACTGATTCGGCCTTCAAGTTGTTCGGTCAAAACATTCAATTCATCATAGAAATACACTGGCCAGATCGGTTTCAGGCAGGGCGCAGTCTCGGTATCGACCGACGGCAGCAACGGGATGACCGGCAGTTGCCGCAAATTATCTTTCAAGCTGGGTTGGCCGTCGGGGTTTTTCACGCAATACTGTTGTTTCATCGCCGGCGTCCAATCCTCGAACAAGGGATTATTTTCCGGTAACACCAGTCGATCTCGAAGAAATTTTTGGGTATTGCGCCGACCCAAGTAGAAGTCGTGAGCTCTGAATTTCCGGCTAAGAAAACCGCCAAAACCACCGAGTAAGCCGCAGGCGATCGGATAAAGGTCGCCATTGACGCCATCACGTTTCGGAGCGATCATGAAGCGCGAATAAACATCGGGATTTATCGCCAGTTCCAGCTCATCGGGCTTGAATCGCGCCTGATTTTTTAGCGCGTCAAAAAGCTTGACTACCAAATTAAATAAGTCATCAGCCGGCGCATACTTCAGTTCGAAAGGGGCAAAATTCGGAAACGGATCGATTAATAACACGGCCTTATCGGCCAGCTTGCCGCTGCGTTTATTGCGCTCGGCGTCGCCCGCCAGAATACGCCGCGCCAATTCCAACGGTTCGTTGTTCATCACACCGCCATCCACGCATTGAAATTCGTAATTGAATGAATTCGGCTGATTCCAACTCGCGGGGATTGGTTGCATCGAGAGAATTGGGTAGGTATTGGTGTCATCGAACATTGGAATCGGCCATTGGCGAACGCTATAGTAATCGACCTTTCCAGGTTGCGGCCCGATATATTGACTTAAAGCCCTCGGCGCTAGGCCCACCGGAAACGCGCCGGATGCCAGTGCCGCGAGTTTGAGTTTCTCTTTGACGTTCGACAAGGTCCCGAATTCCGCCCATTTCATCACCAGACGATCGGGTTCGGTGTTCGCTCCCGAATCATTCAAACGAAAATGCACATAATCGGCATGCTGGGTCATGTCATAGTCAGTGACCTGATAGCCGATGACTTCAAATTTATACGGAATCCCGCGCAGATTGGTCACCGTCATCAGCAGTTCGAAATTTTCAGGGATATAAGGGCGTCGGCTTGCTCTGGGTGTCACATCTAGACCTTGATTGGCGATATCTTTCAGAATCGTCGAATCTAAGAGCGAGATGACTTTATCGCCCACCTGCAAATCCTTTTGTTCGAGTAGATATTTGATGTCGATACGATTGACCCAGACATCGAACAGTTTGTTTTGCTGGCCCAACGGCGAATGCTCATCGACCTCCACGGTGACAGGTTTTTGATCCGAACCGATATAGGCCGCCCCGAGAGCTGCCGTGATCGCGCCTGCCGATGCGCCGGAAAACACCGATAACCTGACTTCATGATTCGGTACATTGTCACCTCGGGCTTTCGAGTCATACCAGACATCCAGTGCCTGTATCAAAAAATCTACGACGCCTGCCGTATAAGCACCTGCGGAGATAGCGCCCGCTCCCACCAAGCCCAATTCGAAAACTTTATTACTCATAATAATTATCCTCTCTGTCATTAACTAATGATGCCATCAAGGAATAACTTTAAAACTAATGCGCATAATTGGCAATTTTTTCTAAATTGCTTGGATTTACCAAACTTCGATTAGTAGAGTAATTTAGATTAGGCTGGCCTGGGGTGAAGTCCAAACTCGATTGACTAGACTTGAACCTAAAAAAGAGCAGTTGAGACCTTAAAATTCCGTTCGCCCTGAGTTTATCGAAGGGTTGAACGGGATTTTAAGGTCTCACCACCTGGGTGAAAGCATAGAAAACCGTCCATGCTTCGACTGGGCTCAGCATGAACGGTTTTCTATGCGTTTAACGTCGCTTTTTAGGAATAAATCCAGCCGAGGTAACCCGCTTCCCTTCGGTTACCCCGTCACTGCTCGATTCTAAACGTGTCGAATAAAACTATTTTAAAGAATATCCGCCAGATTTCCTCTAACTTCTAGCCACTCCTTTCGATCGAGCGAGCGTTTTTTAGCTAGCAATAAATCCAACTGCATCCGGGTTTCGTCACCTTCGCTGATCGTTAACTGCACCAAACGACGAGTATCGGGATTCATCGTCGTTTCCCGCAACTGACTTGGGTTCATCTCACCCAGACCTTTAAAGCGTTGCACATTGATCTGGCCTTTGAGTTTTTCAGCCTTGATGCGATCAAGCACGCCCTGACGTTCGGACTCATCGAGCGCATAAAACACCGTCTTGCCGACGTCGATCCGATAGAGCGGCGGCATTGCCACAAACACATGGCCCGCCGCGACTAAAGGCTGGAAATGTTGATAAAACAGGGCGCAAATCAAAGTTGCAATATGATTACCGTCGGAATCGGCATCGGCCAAGATGCAAACTTTGCCGTAACGTAACGAATCCAATTTATCGGACCCTGGCTCAATGCCGAGCGCCACCGCAATATCATGCACCTCCTGCGAGCCCATCACTTGATTCTGATCGACTTCCCAGGTGTTCAAAATCTTGCCGCGCAACGGCATAATCGCCTGAAATTCACGGTCGCGCGCCTGTTTTGCCGACCCGCCTGCCGAATCGCCTTCGACCAGAAACAATTCGGTCCGCGTGACATCTTGGGCCGAACAATCGGCCAATTTGCCGGGCAAAGCGGGACCTGCCGAAATCTTTTTACGAATAATTTTTTTATTCGACTTAAGCCGATTTTGAGCGCTGTTTATAATAATCTCGGCGATTTTTTCACCCTCAGCCGGATGCTGATTCAGCCACAAACTAAAGGTATCTTTCGCAACGCCTGACACAAACGCTACACATTCTCTGGAACTGAGCCGCTCTTTAGTCTGTCCTGAAAACTGCGGATCTTCGAGTTTCACTGACAACACATAATGACAACTTTCCCAAATATCCTCGGGGGCGACTTTCACGCCGCGCGGCAACAGGTTACGAATATCGCAAAATTCGCGCATCGCTTCGGTAAGCCCCGCGCGCAAGCCGTTGACATGGGTGCCGCCTTGCGCGGTTGGCACCAGGTTGACATAACTCTCGTTAATCGCTTCGGGCAAACTGTCATTGCTCCACACGATCCCCCACTGGACGGCTTCATGGTCGGCAGACATATTGCCCATAAACGGCGCTTCCGGGTAGAACTCGATATCGCCAATCCGATCGAGCAAATATTCCTTCAAACCATCCTGATAACACCACGCCCATTGCTCATTGGTCGCCTCTGATACCAGTTTAATATGCAGTCCCGGACATAGTACCGCTTTAGCACGGAGCACATGCTTGAGTTTGAGCACGGATACTTTGGGTGAATCAAAATATTTTTCATTCGGCCAAAACCGAATCGTAGTCCCGGTCGTCTTCTTAGCGACCGTGCCGATTTGAGTTAATTCGGTTTGCTTTTCGCCATCCCCGAATACCATCTGATACACGGCGCCACCACGTTTGACTTCAATCTCAAGACGCGCCGACAAAGCATTGACCACCGAAACCCCGACGCCATGCAAGCCGCCCGAAAATTGGTAATTACTGTTTGAAAATTTCCCACCCGCATGCAGCTGGGTCAAAATTACCTCAACCCCCGGCACGCCTTGTTCAGGATGAATATCCACCGGCATGCCGCGCCCGTCGTCAATCACTTTAACCGAGCCATCCTGATATAAAATCACTTCAATGTCATTTGCGTGACCGGCCAAGGCCTCATCAACGCTATTATCTACCACTTCCTGCACCAGATGATTCGGGCGCGTGGTATCCGTATACATGCCGGGGCGTTTGCGCACCGGCTCCAAACCGCTTAATACTTCAATCGCCGCAGCGTTATAGTCATTACTCATGCTTACACATCATTCCATTTGATTTCATATATAATAGGTCGCCTAATATTCATAAACAGCTTAAACGTTTAACTATACCATCTTAACTACTGTTGCCTCCGTCGCCCCTCGACTATCTAACCATTCGATTTTAATGTCACGCAAAAAAAACACCCACCTCTTTGAAGAATCCCTCGCGGAACTGGAACAATTAATCGGCAAAATGGAACAAGGCGATATTTCTCTGGAGCAAGCTCTGGAGTCCTTTGAAAAAGGCGTTAGTTTAACGCGAACTTGCCAAAAAGCTTTACAAGAAGCCGAACAGAAAGTCAGTATTTTATTAGCCAAAAACGGTCAACAAACCCTGGAGCCCTTTACCGATGAGTAACGCCTTAAAAGATTATTTTACTTCCTGCCAGACCCGCGTCGAAAAAGCGTTAGATTTGCGCCTCACCAGCGCCGAAATTTTACCGCAAAAACTACATCAAGCGATGCGCTACAGCACCCTTGACGGCGGCAAACGCATGCGTCCAATGCTGGCTTATGCGACCGGCAGAGCGTTAAATATCCCCGAAGACGGCCTTGATGGCCCGGCCTGTGCAGTCGAATTCATTCATGTGTACTCGCTGATTCACGACGATTTACCGGCGATGGATAATGACGACCTGCGCCGCGGCAAACCCACCTGTCATATTGCGTTTGACCACGCTACCGCGATTCTGGCCGGCGATGCCTTGCAAGCGTTAGCCTTTGAAGTATTGGCGAATGATCCGAGCATTAGCGCAAGCCCTGAAAATCGCCTTAGAATGCTGACCGTACTCGCCAAAGCGAGCGGTTCACAAGGTATGGTGGGCGGTCAAGCTATTGATCTCGATTCGGTCGGGCGTAAAATCACCCTGCCAGAACTTGAAAACATGCATATTCATAAAACCGGCGCTTTGATTCGTGCCAGCGTCCAATTAGCGACCCTCGCCAAAGACGGCGTTGATCTGCAACTTGCCGAACAGCTCGATCAATATGCCAAAGCGATCGGTTTATCGTTCCAGGTTCAGGACGATATCCTCGACGAAGAAAGCGACACCGCCACCTTAGGCAAAACCCAAGGTAAAGATAAAGATAACGACAAACCGACCTACCCTGCCTTACTCGGCATGGCCGGCGCCAAACAAAAAGCCCTGGATTTACATGAACGCGCTATCGATAGCCTAAGTGGTTTCGGTGCAGAAGCGGATTTATTGCGGGATTTATCGCGGTATATTATTGAGCGTAAGCATTAAAAACTGAGTGGTGGGACTCTAGCCGGTTCCGCCACTTTTTGCCCGATTAAGTAACATCAACGACAAATGTAAGCACCTGCCTTGATAGGATCAAATCCGTCAGGCCTCTTTAAAATCAGAAAATTTTCATATGCCAGACGATTTGTTAGGCGGATTCAACTCCGAAGTGCAATCCTAGTTGTCATGCGGCCTTCGGCAAAGATTCTGCAAAAAAGACTGAATGAGGTGTTTTATAGTTAAGGCTTTTCCGTGGTCGATGGTTAAGTTTTTTCATCACCTCCTCGACATCCTTA
>CANNKG010000227.1 GCA_947505105.1 Methylococcaceae bacterium
AAATCAAAGTCATCAAGCGACGTTGCTACGGGATATATGATTTGGGGCGGTTATTCCAGCATATCTGGCTCGATATCGAAGGCCGACGTTTGTTTGGTTATGCCTAACACTATATGTAGTGCTCACCCCACGAAATCGGGAAGAGCCATCATAATTATCCAATAAGATATTTTGATTTTTGTCTTCAAACCATAAGACACTAGCATCGGGCTTTAATTAATACGATAATAACTCAACCCAGTAATCTTTGAAATCTTGACCTTCATCTACAATCAAAGCATCATATTGTTCAATATCTGTAATGTTTCCAAGTTTCAGTTCATCTAGCAGCATGCGAACATAATCAATGCCATAAGGAGGGTGTGCGCCTTTTATGGCTTCTAAATGCCGGTGTAATTTCCAAGATGCAAATTTGTAAAGCGTACCGATATAACTGGATCCTTGAGTGTTATCAACTTCTTTTGGTAAGAAATTACCCAGCAGATGATTATAGCAAACAAAAAGAGGTTTTTTTCCAAGCTCTCTTAAGCGATTATATGCATGTATCGCTGAAATGGTTTTTCCACTACCCGCACAAGTTTTAACTAAAACATGAATTTCCGTTGACTTATTCTTTTCAATTTCTATCAATTCTGATTCTACATCTTTAACCAAACCATATTGTGTAGAAATTCTGATAAACCTCTTGTCATGGGTAAATGATTTTTCATTAAAATTGATTGAAGGCAATGAATCAATTTGCATGATTTCTTTTAATAAAAAGATTATTTTATCGTGTTCATAATTATCAATATCACCCCAGTCTTCGAATATTTTTTTAGCATCCTCTAAATCTGCTGCATAATCAATTCGACCATAAAGACGCGCCGTCAAAGCATTAGTCTCATCGTTATAGGTGTACGAATTTGTTATGAAAACTATCCCTTTTTGGGGGTGAACAATAACAAAATCAAACCAATTTAAAATATTTGGATTTTCTAAATAATTCGGATCAATGTTCAATCTGTGAAAAACAGTGCATCGTTTAAAATTATTTTTTATTTTAGCAAACTCTGGTCTTGTTATATCAAAGCTTGCATCATAAATTTTTGATTCTTCTAGTGGTGGATAAAAGTTAGGCACAAGTTAATTCCTATATGTATCGTTGGGTGAACAAAAACTCTGTTTTATAAATTTGTGCAGTCATATAAAAAAATGAAATGTCGTCATAAACTGAAGTTTCCCAGTTTTTGAATCCGTAGCGTATAAAGGAAAACGTATTAAAGTGGGGTTTGCTATAAACGAAGCAAACCCTGCGTTAAATACCCCCCTTATAAGTAGAGGGATTAAAGGCTTTAGAAACTGGGAAACTTCAGGTCATAAAGAATCCGCCTGTTTAAAGCTACCCAGTGCTTCAATATTTTCACGGTAGGTCACAAACATCAGCCATAACTCTTCGGCAATTGCATTGGCTAAAGGATGGTTTTCAGTACGGTTATCTTCTAAGCAAGAAACAATGTCATCGTTATCAGTAAGTACAAAACCTATTTTTTCGTCTTGCAAATTTTTTGAACTTAGCCAGTAGCCATCCCCATCATTACAGCCATCACTTTTCATCTTGAGAGTTAAATCTTTTGTATCCAACGTTATGGGCGATTGATTTTTAAGGTCAACCCCTTGCGGACGGCACCATCCTGATCTATACAAGTTTTTGGGACTAAACAACTCGGCAACCATTTTGTAATTATTTTTTGTTTGATGTTTCAACGTCCTGATTCCAACATTTATATAGCCTTGCTTATTCCATGACTCAGAAAAAGCTTGCCAAGTTTTTCCAGTATCGTCAGAATTAAGTTTGCTTTGTAGGATTTTCTTAATATTTTCACCAAACTCATTCATTACTTGGATTCTGATTAACTGAGTTTTCTGCTCAATTTCCAATGCAATTTTGATATTTTCTGGTTTTGTCAATAAGTCGAATAGTTGTGGGTCTTGGTTAGTCATGTCCATTCCTCCAATGAGATTAAAAGTTATTATGTATTGAGTTAGAACGATACGAACCGATTCTGCTTTGATTTGATTCAGCAAAGGTGCAAACGCTTCTGCTAAATCCAGATAAGATAATTGCAAGTAATCACTTGCTTTTCCAGTTACTGATTCGTGTCCTGTCGGGGTTAAAAAAACAAGCCGTTTTAAATTATATCCTTGCTGTTTGCCCAACCATTTTTCATATCGAGGTAATTGTTGTTCGGCTTCGCCAGCATCCACTTTGTTCTCGATCACAACCAACCAATCCGGTCGGCAAAAAACCACAATATCCATTCTGCCAAGACCCTCACCCGCTGAGTGTTCAGTAGCAACTCGTATACGTTTAACTTGTTCTGTATTAATTTCAGGAAGGCCAATTTTCGCTAAAAGAGCATCAAGAAAAATGGCACCCTGACAATGATCCTCATTGGGATCTAGCAAATATGCTAAGAACCTTGATTGAATGACTTCTTTTCGAGTAACTCCCAATGCAGAGAAGACATTAAATTTTAGCGCTTGTTCTTTCTGGTCTTTTTCGATGCGTGCAACGTGAGGAGCTGTTTCAGTTATGAGTCTGTCAATCTCTTGTTGTTTGATTTGTTGCTGTGTTGCCAGTAAATCACCAACTTTATTGAGAAGATCTTTTACGTTAGTGGTCATTTTATTGTCACTATTATCCGTAAAACGAATAATCTTCATCAGGGTACTGATACACTCTGTTTTTAATGCATCAGAAATAGTTCTACCCGCCTTGTTGTATCTTTCTAAATAAAATATCCCTGCCATCATTTTGCCAATATCGTGAAAACGTCCAATTTCCTTTGGAAACAAAATAGGCAATTGCCAAGCAAAAGCATTAACCCATTCAATATTAAAGATGACACCATAACAATTAGGCAAAATACGCTTGAGGTTATCAGGTAAAATTTCGTCAGATTGTAAGCTGGATACAGCATCTAAAAAGGCGATGCGATCAAGATGTATCTTTTCAAGAAAACTTTGCTCAATGAGCCGCCATGTTTCTATAGCTTTTTCAGTATGAGCGGCAACCAAGTCCCTTTCGTTTTGATAAATAATTGGCTCTTGTAAGCGCGCTTGCATTTCAGGCTCAAAAAACTTATCTAATTCCTCGCACGAAGACATTGTACGAATAGGCAATACGCCATATAACAAATCACATAGATCGGTAATTGCTTGGGTTTTAATTACACTCATGATTCATCCTTGATAAATAGTTAACCTCTTGTTTCATTCGTTGTTGTGTTATCAGTAAGTCACCAACTTTATTGAGTAACTCAAATAGCTGGGTGGAGGTGTTGCTTTGATTCATTGAGTTTCGTCCTTTGCAGTTTTATTTCGGTTCATATATATCGCTCTTACAATTATCATCTATAAATGTGTGTTGTCGAATTAGCCGAACAGGCTAAACATATTGTTCGGCTGCTTGTTGCAAGCTGCTAGCGATTTCCTCCCTCAGTATAACTGGCTCTATGACCTCAATCCCATCTCCCTGCGACAAAATCCACCAACGTAATTGCCAGGAATCCGCCACGGTTGCCGTTAGTGTGAAGGTACTATCACCCTGTTGAATATGTTGATCTAGCGACAAAGGCGATTCCTGCAAGAGGTAGGCAAGGCCTTCCCAAAGTTCTGCTTTCAGAACGATGTTATCACCCCCGCCGAACTGAAAAGCACCACTGGCAATGTAAGCATCCAAATCAAAGTCGGCGGGCCGTTTTACAGGTTGGTCGCTGGCAGCGGCATTGTGCATGCGATGCAGGGCATAAAGCCGGATGTCCTGATAATTAAAAGCAGTTGCAACCAGATAGGTGACAGGGCCGCGCTGCACCAGCGCTAGAGGATTTAAGGTTTGTCGGGAATGTTTACCCGCCTGAGCAGTTTCGTAATCGATTTCGACTTGTTGATCGTACAACAAGGCCTGCTGCACCAGATCCAATACTTCGGCATCAATGCTCGGCGGTAGTAACGGCAAGGCGGGTGGAACATGGCGGACTTTATCTTGCCAGTGGGCGGCAGCGTTATCCTGTTTCAGTGATTTCAGTTTGGTCTGTGCCTGATTGAAATGCGCCTGCAAGCTGGTGAGGATGGCTTGTGGCAGTAGTGGTTTTAACAAATCCTCTACCAGACGCAACGATAAGGCTTCCGCCAGCGTGATGGCCGGAAGATTGGAACTTGCGCCTGGATTCCAGTACCAGCCGTAAGGCTTACCTTTGTCGTTGCATAAGATCGGGAACGGATTGCTTAACTCTATCAAATCGCGTTCGACTGTACGCTTAACGACGTTATAGCCGATTTTGTGTAATTGCTCTTGCAAATCTCGGCTGGTAATTCCTGGCGGTTTGGTGGGTAACAGTTTCAACATTTCCCATTGGCGGGAGACGGCGTTAAGGTCGCTGTTGCGTGGCATGGTCAGGCTCCGAATAATGTTGTTACGACAGTATAGACCGCATTAGGAGTTTTATTCCCAGTCTAACGCATTAATTTTTTATGCTTTATCAAATGCAGCTGCGTAAAGCAGCGGTAAAACTTCACCCGCTTTTCCACATATATTGTAGGCGGCCACTGCATTAAGGCTGGTTATATCCGGATTAATTTGTACTAAATTGATGTCTTTTTGAGCGACGAGATATGGCAACTGAGCAACAGGCCATACGACTCCAGATGTACCTATAACTAACATCAAGTCACAGTTCTTACAGGCTTCCTGTGCTAGCTGCCAAGCTTTAGCTGGCAATTGTTCATCAAACCAGACCACGCCAGGTCGAATAGGGCCGTCGCAGAGATGACAGCGAGGCGGCTCTATTCGGCATTCAGTATCACCTGTGTTTTCTAGAGATGTCATCTCTGGAAAGGAATAGGGTTCTTCACAGATCAAACAGCGAGGTTGATGCAAGCTGCCGTGCAAATGTAATACATCGCAGCTGCCTGCCCGTTCATGCAGATCATCGACGTTTTGGGTAATCAGGGTGAGCTTTTCAACCTGCTTAGCCAGTTGGGCAATGGTATGGTGAGCTGGGTTCGGTTTGGCGCGTAAAACTCGATTGCGTCGCCATTCATACCAGCCCCAGACCAATGCGGGATCTGCCAGAAAACCAAATTCGCTGGCCAATGATTCAGCCTCATAATTTTCCCATAGGCCGGTTAAGGTGTCGCGAAAAGTGGCTATTCCGGATTCAGCGGACACGCCTGCGCCGGTGAGAATGACCAAATGTTGGGTATTTTGCAGTTTTTCAATCAGGGTATCGGGAATCATTTATTGAGTATCCATGAGTAAGTTGGGTATTTGTTAATAAAATGACATTTGCAGTTAGATTGGCTAGCGAGTGATCTGCGTTTATCAACTGAGCATCATAGTAACCTGCTGTTGCGACAAAATAAGGCGCACTTCATTTGCGTTTTTTCTAGAAAAAGCTTCATTGAGAGATGTCTGGGATAAATTAGAAGAAAGTAGCTTTAGCCATAAAACGTATCTTAAAAGTGTCAAGTTGGTTGGCTCAACAGCAATCAAGGGAGGAGGATTATTTCTCGCGTGCCCTGTTCGGTGCGCTATAGCAACTGTTGTCTCCAGTGCATTGGGCACGGTTTATTTTTTCTGGATGTTGGTCGTTTGCTTGTTATTTCCTCTGTGCAATGTATTTTCAAGCTACAAACAAAATCATCCGGAAAAATGGTGGTTGAGTTATTTATAAGCCGAGGTAAGTGTGTGTGTTACAGCTTAGCGGGTACTTTAGGTGGAGTCGGGTGTTTGCCACGCCGTTTCCAGTTTGTTCTATCTAAGCGGGGAGTGGCTGGAGTGACGCGCATTAAAGCAACGGCACCCCCACCCTCCAAAACAAGGAGCACAGTAAAGTGGACCCCATTGTCCAGACAAATAATATCTTAATTTAAGATAGAGCCCCGTTCACACTCCAGCTGAATGGCGCTGTCCCATTTTTTTATACTGGAACTGATGTTCCTGTCGCTCCGTATTTATCCACGATCTTTGCACCG
>CANNKG010000228.1 GCA_947505105.1 Methylococcaceae bacterium
GGCTCGCCATAATGACGTGGAAATGTGGGAAAAAGATAACATTCCTTACACTGTTCGAAAAAAACGCCAAGCTTTTTTCAACAATATTGCAAGCCAAAAATCGGGAGTAAAATAACTGGGACAGAGGGACTTATTTCGACAGCCTACCCCGGCACTCTATTCACGACCGTACCGGTCATCACTGGCCTCAATCGAAGCACCGCCGTGGTCAATCTCAGCAACAGCCATTTAAGCGTCGGCCAAGTTAGCTACCAATACCACGACAGCATCGCCAAAGACGCCATCATTCAACAAACGCCTTCGGCCAACCTCCAAATAGCCCAAGGTACGCCGGTTGACCTGAGCATCTCGCTGGGACCTCAACCCCAGATCCCGCCCGATCCTGCAAGCGTCGCGCCAGCACTCAACCCGAACCTGATTCTACCCTTAAGCGAAGCCACGAAATTTCTCTACAGCGGTTCCAACCCGATCCAAACCGGCATGAGTCCCGGCACCATCGAGCTCAAACGCGCGGCGGTAATCCGCGGCAAAGTCTTGGCCGTCGATAACAGCCCCTTGGTCGGTGTGACGATCACCGTCAAAGACCACCCGGAATTTGGCCAAACCTTAAGCCGTGCTGACGGGCAATTTGACTTGGCGGTGAATGGCGGTGCTCAATTAATTTTAAATTATCAAAAAGCAGGATTTTTACCGGTTCAGCGCCGGGTCGAAACGTCGTGGCAGGTTTACGCGCATAGCGAGAGCGTGATTATGCTCGAACCGGATGCCAAAGCGACACGTATTGATTTAAGTGATAACTCCAAAGCATTTCAAATTGCCCAGAGTAGTATCAGCACCGATGCCGACGGAAGTCGTCAAGCGGTGCTCGCATTACCCCAGGGCACTACGGCAAGCATGACGTTGGCGGACGGTTCCAGTGAGCCCTTAACCTATCTGACAGTGCGCGCTACCGAATATACTGTTGGCAAAGATGGGCCGAATCGTATGCCCGGTTTATTGCCGCCCGCCAGTGGTTACACCTATGCCGTGGAGTTAAGTGTCGATGAAGCACTTACTGCAGGCGCCAAGTCGGTTAATTTCAACCAAAAAGTCCCATTTTATGTCGATAATTTCCTGAACTTTCCGATCGGGGAAGTCGTGCCCGTCGGTTTCTATGATCGAGACAAAGCCCTATGGGTTCCTGCTCCGAACGGCAAAGTTATCAAAATTTTAGGCATCAGTAATAGTCAAGCCGACATTGATAGTAACGGTGACGGCCTTGCAGATAATACAACCCTACTGAATGCTTTGAATATTTCCGATGCTGAACGTAGCCAATTAGCGCAACTCTATCCGGTGGGAAAAAGTCTCTGGCGGGTTCAAATGGATCATTTAACGCCTTGGGATTGTAATTGGCCGTTTGGTCCGCCAAAAGATGCTAAAGACCCGATGCAGAATGATCCAAGCAATCCAAATAATGATAAAGAATTAAAACAACCACAAAGTGATAATGATAAAAATCCCGATAATGAATTAACTTGCGAACAAGGTTGTTTTATCCAAGTTGAAAACCAATCATTAGGCGAAGATTTTCCAATTACGGGTACAGAATTTAGTCTCCATTATCGCAGCGATCGAGTTTCAGGACGAACGACAGATCGAACGCTTACGATACCGATCAGTGGAGCAGTTTTACCGGCAAGCTTAAAGGGAATTAAATTAACCGTTAATATTGCAGGGCAAACGTTCATTGAAAACTTTCCGCCCGTACCCAATCAAAACAAAACATTTGTATGGAATGGTTTAGATGTTTACGGAAGAAAAAATAATATGGCAACTGCTACCATAAAGCTTGAATATCTTTATACGCCGGTATATTACACCTCGCCAACTGATTTTGAAGCAAGTTTTGCCTTATCAGGAGTAACTCCGACCAGCATCAAACGGAGTGACGATTATTCGTCAATTAGTACGTCAATAACCTGGAAAAAGTCGCTTTCGCAAAATAAACTACCTGAAAATACCGGTATAGGAAATATCAGTGTAAATGTTCATCATTCCTATGATTTTATTAATAATGTAATAAACAAAGGGAATCAAAGTTCATTCATCCCACGAGATAATCTGATAAAAAATATTGATAGAAATATTGATACGAGTGCTGGTATTGGAGTATCTGGTATTTCGCCAGACAATATACTGGCTAAAACAGCGGTGATAACACCAGAAGATGTCGCCGTAGATCAGCAAGGCAATATTTACTTTACAGAACCTACAAATCATCGCATTCGTAAAATAAATCCACAAGGGATCTTAACGACCGTCGCGGGCAATGGCAATGCCGGCTTTAGTGAAGATGGAACTCTTGCTATCAACGCCCAACTCAATTCGCCGAAAGATGTCGAAGTTGATGGTGTAGGCAATATTTATTTTATTGACGACTGGCGTATTCGTAAAATCAGTCCTGATGGGTTAATTTTCACGTTAGCTGGAAATGGCGTTGAAGGGCGAGGTTATTCATGGTGTCAAGCCCCTTATCCACTTACAACCGCGGCAATTAAACCAATAAGTATTGCTGCCGATTTACAAGGAAATGTCTATTTTGCAGAATATTTTTATTCTGGTTATGGTCATGTTTGTAAAATTACACCCAATGGCATCTTAGTGAATGTGGCAGGTAAAGATTATTCATATAGTACTAATGATGGCGTTCCTGCCATCAATGCGATGTTTACTCAACAGGGACCATTACATATTTCGGTTGATAAAGGCGGTAATTTATATATTCTCGATACACCTGCATCGAAAATATTTAAGGTATCCTCATCTGGAATCATAACTCGTTTACTCGGTCAAGGACTGGGCGATCCATATTTTGGTCAATATTATTTTCCTCGTGTCAGCGAGATATTAGCCAAACTTTTGACTATAAGATTTGATGACAGTTATCTCGCGAATGACTCAATAGGTAACGTATATTTTGGTAGTTTTGAAAAATTATACCGAATTGATACGCATGGAATCGTAACTCTCTTAGCTGGATCTCCAGTCGCGGGCTACTCAGGCGATGGAGGTCCCGCTATAAACGCACAACTCAGTCGATATTTTCGAGGAATTACTGTAGCGCCCGACGGTAATATCTATATCGCTGACAGCGGTAATTATCGCATTCGAAAGCTTTATGCGACCTTATATGAAAATGTTGGCTCTATTTTCGCTTCGGAAGACGGTACCGAACTCTATGTTTTTGATAATGCAGGTCGTCACAGCGAAACTCGAAATGCAGTAAATAATGCGATGCTTTATCGATTTGACTACGAAAGTCACGGATTGCTCAATACCATCACCGATTCAAATAATCGGGTTACTAAAATTGAACGACTGGCCGACGGTAGAGCAACTTCAATTATTGCGCCAGATGGCGAACGCACCCAGCTAATGCTGGATGGCGATGGCAATCTGATTCAAATTACGGATCCAGCGGGTAATGCTCACAAAATGACCTATTTGCCGGGAGGCTTGCTGGATACCTTTACTGATCCAAATGGCAATTATTACGACTATGCTTATGATGTGGTCGGTCGATTGCTTGATGATCAATCTCCCACTGGGGCGGGTCTGCAATTAACCATTGCCGAAGAAACTAACACCACTCGTACCGTTAATAAAATTAGCAAACTTGGCCGCGTGACCGCGTTTAAAACCGAAAAGTTTGTTAATGGCGACCAAAAGCGCACTCGTACCAACCCGAACGGTACGCTTAACACCACGCTTAATCAAGCGGATGGAACTTCGCTCGATACGACTGCGGACGGTACGAAAACCGAGCGGAAAACCGGCCCTGATCCGCGCTTTGGTATGCAAACGCCCTTACCGGTTAGTACAAAAATTAGTTTGCCCAGTGGCTTGACTAGTATCGTCACCTTGAATCGAGCAGCAATGCTGGCTAATCCGCAAGATCCTTTAAGTCTTAGCCGGCAAACTGACACTCTGACACGCAATGGTAACGTCACTACCCAAGTCTATGATGTTCCGACCCGAACCTTGACCCGGACCAGTGCAGCCAAGCGCGTCAGTAGCGCGCAGTTCGATGCTCAAGATCGACTGCGCCAGAGCCAGATTCCCGCTCTGAATCCGATCTCGCGCGATTATGATGACCAGGGACGCCTCATCCGCATCACAAGCGGCACGGGGGCCGACCTGCGTGAAAAGGTCTATAGCTATTACGCCGACGGCCCGATGAAAGGCTATCTCGAAAGCGTGACCGATGCCTTGGGACAAACGCGCCGCTACCAGTATGACCCGGTCGGGCGCATCATCCAGCGAAGCGAAGCCGATGGCCGCGTATCCAATTTCAGCTATGACGCCAACGGCAACCTCACTCGCCTAATCCCCCCAGAGCGTCCTGCGCATGAATACCGTTATGACGGTCTCGATCAAGTCATTCACTATCGCCCGCCGATGCTGAATGACCTCATCGATCCATCGACCCGTTATAGCTACAATCAAGACCGACAAATCACCTTGATCACGCGGCCCGATGAACAAAGCATTACACCGGAATACCATGCGACCGGCGGTCAACTCATGAGGCTAATGACAGCACAGGGCACCTTGAACTACCGTTATCTCGCCACAAGCGGCCAATTGAGCGGCATCACCACGCCGGACGGTCAAAGCCTCGATTATCGTTATGACGGCGCTTTGCTCAAAAAGGTCCAATGGACCGGCGCCATTAACGGTAGCCTCGACTGGGTTTACAACAATGACTTCAAAGTCACAGGTCAAACCGTCAACGGCGCAAATGGCGTCAATTACAACTATGACGCCGATCAACTCCTGATCCAAGCTGGCAACCTGAGCTTGACGCGCGCGCCCCAAAACGGAATAGTCACCGGCACTGCTTTGGGTTCACAAACCACCCGCCAAAGCATCAGCCCCTTCGGCGAATTGCAAGCCAGTAGTGCCGCCTATAACAGTCTCGACCAAATCACCTTCGACTACCAGCGCGACAAACTCGGGCGCATCGTCGGCAAAACCGAAACCCTCGCCGGCATCATCAACACCGAAGCCTACCGCTACGATAGTTCTGGCAAACTGATCGAAGTCAGCCGCAACGGCCAAGTGCTCGACACTTACACCTATGATGCCAACGACAACCGAGTGCAACACAACGGCGTTACCGTCGGGAAGTATGACGACCAAGACCGCCTGCTCAACTATGATGGCACCACCTACAGCTACACAGCCAACGGCGAGCGGCAAAACAAAACCGACGCTAACGGCACCACCGGTTATCAATACGATGTCTTCGGCAACCTGCGCCAAGTCACCTTGCCGAACCAAAACGTGATCGAATACCTGATCGACGGCCAAAACCGCCGTATCGGCAAAAAAGTCAACGGTAACCTCACGCAAGGCTTCCTCTACCAAGACAGCTTACATCCAAGTGCCGAACTCGATGCCAACAACCAAATCGTCAGCCGATTCGTTTATGGAGATAAAGCCAACGTAGCGGCCTACTTCATCAAAAACGGCATCACCTACCGGATAGTTTCCGATCATCTAGGCAGCCCGCGCTTGATTGTCAACACCGCTGACGGTAGCATAGTCCAGACGATTAGCTATGATGTATGGGGCAATGTCACCCAAGACAGCAATCCGGGCTTTCAGCCATTTGGGTTTGCGGGTGGTTTGTATGATCCGGATACCCAACTGGTCAGATTTGGCGCCAGGGATTATGATCCAGAAGTGGGCCGATGGACGGCTAAGGATCCGATTGGATTCTTGGGACAAAGTAATAACCTTTATAGCTACGTGCTCTTGGATCCGATCAATAACTTTGATCCTTTGGGATTAAGTATACAATCCGCAGGATTATGTTTGGCGGATTCAACTCCGAAGTGCAATCGCCAATAATAGGATATTAAGGAAGGCTAACTGATATAGTGCCAAGCTTTTTTCTATCCGACTAAAGACGAGAATGAACTTGAAAGACTACCATCAGTTAACCCAAGCACTAAGATA
>CANNKG010000229.1 GCA_947505105.1 Methylococcaceae bacterium
AGGATGTCGAGGAGGTGATGAAAAAACTTAACCATCGACCACGGAAAAGCCTTAACTATAAAACACCTCATTCAGTCTTTTTTGCAGAATCTTTGCCGAAGGCCGCATGACAACTAGGATTGCACTTCGGAGTTGAATCCGCCAAACAAGAAAATAATTTTTTTTCAAAATAAAAAGATTTAAGTGTTATTTACCAAAAAAATAATTCATTTTTGAATTCTCGTTACTCTTCCGTTTCTTGGGTAATTATCTTTTTTAAATATTGATAAAGCAGTCGTGCAGACTTGGGGGGCAAGGATTCAAGGGTTTCTTTTTTGGCGCTGCGAATTAATTGCCGGATTTGTTGGCGGTCGATATCCGGATATTCATCTAAGAGTTGAGTCAAAACGTCATCGTTTCCAGAAATAAGATGATCGCGCCAGCGTTCTACGATGTGATGTTCGCGGACAGCATGTGCGCTTTTGCTTTGCATGCGCGCCAATTTTTCCTGAATAGGCGTGATATCAATTTTCCGAAACAGGCCGACGACGTATTTGATTTGTCGCTTCTGCGCGCCTTTAGTGGTCGTCGCGGCAATCATGATGGCTTTATGCAGAGAATCTTCCAGCTCAAGCTGGTTCAATTGGAGGGTAGACAGTTTGATAAGATCTTTGACGAAATCAGCGATGGTTTCGATGTCCCGTTTGATTTGGCTTTTATTGGGCCTTATGGCGTAGAATTCCGTTTCATCATCATATTCTTCGTCGAATTGTTCGTCGTACATGTTAGACCATCGCAATTAATAAAATAATGAACAATATCACAAATATCATTGGCAGTAATACTGCCATCCAGTCAGCGGGAATGTTTTCACTGCGTTTGAAAGCGGCTTTGGCACTTGTCTGCAGCCAAAGCGTCACGAGTAACACTAAGCTTCCAATAATGATGGTTTCCCACCAGGCAAAATTTTCCATAGCGGCGTCCTCTCTTTAGAGTGGTTTATGATTAATTTTTGAAAACTTTCAATCAAAACAGCGCAAGTTTGCATCATTCTACGCTAGTCAGAAAGGCTTCCGATATTTAATAAAAAATTTTATAGCCGTGTAAATTTGCGATAATAGCGAGCCTTACTATTGCACATTGCTTATATCTTATGTGGTTTAAAAATTTAACTTTATTTCGTTTAACTGAAAGCTTTACGCTAAATCCGGCCGAATTGGAAGAAAAATTACAGCAAATGGCGTTCAAACCATGCGGCGCTCATGAACTGGCGAGTAGCGGCTGGGTGGCCCCCTTGGGTAAACACTCCGAACAGCTAGTGCATACCGCAAATAGTTTTATGATGCTGTGTTCTAAACGCGAGGAAAAAGTCTTACCCTCCCAAGTTGTGATTGAACTGGTACAGGACAAAATCACCGAAATTGAAGATCGTGAAGGTCGTAAATTAGCCAAAAAAGAACGCACCGCGATTAAGGATGAAATCACCTTCGAATTATTACCCAAAGCCTTTGTCTTTTCGAAAAAGACTTATGCCTATATCGACCCGCAAGGTGGTTGGCTGGTTGTTGATGCTGCGTCAGCTAAAAAGGCCGAAGACGTACTTTCCGCGTTGCGTAAATGTTTAGGCTCCTTGCCTGCTGTTCCGCCATTGACCGTGACCAAGCCCGTGGTAATGATGACTGATTGGTTATTCGCAGAACACTTACCGCCAGCGGATGTCACAATTGAAGACGAATGTGAATTGCGCATGCCGGATGAAGCTGGCAGTACTGTGCGTTGCAAGCGACATGATTTAAGTTTGCCTGAAATCAAGAATCATCTGGATACCGGCAAACAGGTGATCAAGTTGGCGATTTCCTGGGATGATCGCTTGAGTTTTGTTTTAGATGAGAATTTAGGCATCAAACAGCTAAAATTTCTGGATTTGATTCAGGACCAAGTTGCAGAATCAGAAGCGAACAACGGTGCCGAACAATTCGATGTCGACTTTTCGATTATGACACTCGAACTTGCCCGATTTTTACCGCGCCTGCTGGATTTATTCGATGGTGAACTTAAATCGGCATAAGGTCAGGCATTCTTTTAACCTTTCCATTTTCTAATCCTGAGTTGAATCTGCTGTGGATATAAAACAAGCTTTAGCGCTGTTGTTAAACAAAGAGAGTCTGAGTCGAGCACAAATGAGTGCAGTCATGCGCCAGATCATGACCGGCAATGCCACCGACGTTGAAATGGCCGGTTTTCTGATTGCGCTGCGCTGTAAAGGCGAAAGCGTCGATGAAATTGTCGCGGCGGCTGAAGTCATGCGTGAATTGGCAAGTAAAGTCACTATTTCCGGGGCTCATGTCATTGATACCTGCGGCACCGGGGGTGATGGCGCGAGCACTTTCAATATCTCAACAACTTGTGCATTTGTGGTCGCAGCAGCCGGTGGGCGCGTCGCCAAGCACGGCAATCGCTCGGTATCGAGCGTGTGTGGTAGCGCCGATGTTTTAGAAGCGGCAGGCGTTAATCTTGATTTGAACGCCGAACAAGTCGCCGCTTGCGTCGATAAAATCGGCGTCGGCTTCTTGTTCGCCCCTAAGCATCATGGCGCGATGAAATTCACCCGGGAAGTCCGCAGACAATTGGGCGTTCGCACCTTGTTCAATCTGCTGGGCCCGTTAGTTAATCCGGCAGGCGCTGCCAATCAATTACTCGGCGTGTTTAGTAAGGAATGGGTTATACCCTTGGCAGAGGTCTTGAAACAATTAGGCAGTCGGCATGTACTGGTTGTCAATGCCGAAGATGGCCTTGATGAAATCAGCATTGCCGCACGGACATCGGTCGCCGAACTGAGAAATAATGAAATTTTTACCTATACACTCTCACCCGAACAATTTGGTTTGCAACGAGCGAGCCTTGCCGAGTTAGCGGTAACGGATGCGACGTCCAGTCTCGCGATGATCGAAGCAGTATTACATAACCAAGCGGGACCAGCGCGCGACATTGTCGCGTTGAATGCCGGCGCCGCCATCTATGCTGCCGACCTAACGACTTCGTTGGAAGATGGGATAGCGAAAGCACAGGAACAGCTTGGCAATGGTGCGGCGCTCACCAAATTCCGCGAGCTTATTCAATATTCAAATACTTTTTAACTGTTCAAGACTATGACTGATACTCCTGATATTCTCAAAACGATTTTAGATAGAAAAGCCGAAGAACTTGTGAAACGTAAAGCAAAATTTACGGTCGCGAATTTGCGTGAATTTGCCGAAAATGTTGAGAAACCGCGCGGTTTTTACTCAGCGATCCAGAGCAAAACACTTGCCAAAAAACCCGCGATCATTGCCGAAATCAAAAAGGCCTCGCCCAGTAAAGGCGTGATTAGAGAAAATTTCGATCCGGTTCAAATTGGCCTGGATTACGCAATGAATGGCGCCACTTGTTTATCGGTACTGACCGACAAAGATTTCTTTCAGGGTTCTGAAGTGTATCTCCAAATGGTGAGAGAGCGCTGTCCGTTACCGGTCTTACGCAAGGATTTCATGATTGATCTGTATCAGATTCATGAGGCGCGGGCTTTAGGCGCTGATTGTATTTTGTTGATTGTAGCGGCGTTGTCCGACGCACAAATGCAGGAACTCGAAGCCTGCGCGATCGAATTAGGCATGGATGTCTTGGTCGAAGTCCATAACCGCGAAGAATTGGATCGGGCTCTGGCATTGCAAACCAGATTGCTGGGCATCAATAACCGCAACTTACGTACCTTTGAAACCTCTTTGGATACGACCCTCGAATTAAAAAATCATATTCCGTCCGAGCGTATCATCGTGACTGAAAGCGGCATTTTGACCCATGATGACGTGCAATTGATGCTCGATAACTCAATTTATTCCTTCCTGGTTGGCGAAGCGTTCATGCGGGCAGAAAGCCCTGGTCAAAAAATGCGCGAGTTGTTTTCGTTATAAAATTATTGGGAATACAGAGTTAGCTTCGGCAACACGTTAAGGAATGCGCGCTCAATGACTTGATCAGAAAGCGCTGAATTACTTAACGTCTCCGTACCACCTAATATGGTCGTGTCACCTAGCCGAACAGCACACTCTAGACATGCACCAGACTGCCGATCAAAAACACGCTGAATGCAATTAGGGATAATAGCCAAATAGTAAAGTATTCAAATAATTCATCATCGTGTCCCAATCACTAGGTGTTTACCGGCCAACATCGACAGTCAAATGAGCGTCGATCGCTAGTCTTCGTCGACGACGTAAGCAAAACCATCGTCGCCGCATTTTTTGCTTAAAGTTTCAATAATTTTGCGTGCCTGGACTTGATTTTCAAAAGGCCCTTTCATATAGAAAGGTTTGCCGTCCTTGCCGTAACTAAACGTTTCACCACAAGCATCGGCTTCAAGATTGCCAAACATGCCTTTCGCGGTGTGATAATCCTTATGCGGACTAAAACCTAAATCATTAGCGTAAGCCACAAGTCCATCGAGTAATTGTTTCCCGCAAGCAGGGTCGACGTTTCTAAATTCGCGTGCGCCATTTTCAGTAAATCGATTCTTAAGATCTTGGTATTCCGCCTCTGAGAGCGCTCTAAACATCGCCTCCTTAATGCCTAAACAAAATACATCCAGAACAAAGGCCGCGATTGCAATATTGTCACCCGGAAGCTTACGCGTAATCACCAGTTCCCCTAACCCCGCTTCAAACAAATTGGTCGGAATCAGACATTCATGAACCGGATAGTCAGTCGCGGTAATCATCTTAGACGCATTTGAAGCCGCGGGACTGCGCGTCACATTGGCACGTTTTTGTTTTTTCTTCGCTAATTTTTTTTGTCGTTGTTGTTCTGAAATCGCCATTCAATAAGTCCTCAAAATTGTTTAGGTCAATGAGGCGGCATTTTATCCGCCTACGCCGCAAACTGCTCGCGCGGTAAAATCGCCACCGGGCTGATTGTAACATCACGAGTGTGGCAAGCATCGCCTGTTGCCATAAAACTGACCGCTTCTTCCTCCCAGATTGCATCCATATCGACCAAAGTCTGATCTTCATCTTCTATCTGATTAGGGTTCTCCGGGCTGCCAGCAAAACTTACCAAGGCATCGATACGCCGCATAGTGACTGCCACGTTCGATCAGGCGCGCGCCGAGCAAAGCCAGCACCGGCATTGCATTTTCTAACAACTGCCGTGCCTCGCTTGTCTCAAGTTGGGCTAAAAATTCCAGAAACAATGGAATAAAATCTGGCAATTCCTTGGAAACGAGCTCAAAACCTGCGCGTCATACATTTCAAGCAAGTTGACCATCACCTGACCGCGTTCGCGCGATTGGCCATGCACATGCTCGAAAATATGCAGGGATAAAAACCGGCTCAGATTAAACAACTGAACATACCGCTCTTGCAAATTAAGCAGATCTTGCGCGCGCAGCTTGTTTATTAAACTCAGCAAGCCTTGTTGCTGCCCTGACGGAAACAACCGTTCCTGCACAAGTAAAGTCGCCATTTCATCGAAGTCGCCAGTGCGGCCGAAATCATTAACGCCGAATAAAGTGGACGACCGCCCAAAGTCAAACGAATCAATGAACCTGTTAAAATCGGTGTACCGACTAAAAGTCCGAATTCGGTTTCATTCAAACCCAATTCCTGCTTAATTTGCACGCCAAATAATAGAAAATATGGTCCAAACGGCAAAAAGAGTGTTAATACGATCGTACTTAACCAAAGAGCCCTGGATTGCCGACCGGGAGTAACCTTGTCGATATTGATCAAATTGATCATATTGACCCTTGCGTTGTTTTTGAAATTACGTGTATTGATAATTTCCTGCTGTTCATGTCAACTCATCCTTCGTTATAATTTTGGGAGAGCTTACTGGATCGAAATACTCATGGTTCGCCCATTTTGACACTCAGTTTTCCTAATTCCGGCGTAAGTCCCAAGTAGGTTTCCGCCGAAAATCCTATCAATGCCAGAATCCTTATTTGCACATCCGTTAACGGCGTCATGCAGTAGTGATCTGAATCATTAAA
>CANNKG010000230.1 GCA_947505105.1 Methylococcaceae bacterium
GGATGTCGAGGAGGTGATGAAAAAACTTAACCATCGACCACGGAAAAGCCTTAACTATAAAACACCTCATTCAGTCTTTTTTGCAGAATCTTTGCCGAAGGCCGCATGACAACTAGGATTGCACTTCGGAGTTGAATCCGCCAATTAAAAATCGATCGATCATTTGTGAACGATATTCCAGGCGATTCTGATGATGAAACCATCGTTATTGCGATTATCAAGTTGGCTCATGCGCTTAAGATTGACTGTATTGCCGAGGGGGTTGAAACAGACGCTCAAGCAGATTTTCTTCGCCACATGGGATGCGATCAGGTTCAAGGGTATTTATTTTCTAAACCCTTAACAGTTGCCCAAATGGATGCTTTGCTCGAAAACACTCACTTTCATATTTCTACCTAGTACTCAATCAATTTAATTATGCCGCGTGAAGTTTACAAAAACCTTTCGTGGTGAGCTTGTCGAACCATGAACCGCAAATCCCTTCGACAAGCTCAGGAAGCAATGAGTATTTATAGGTACTCGACAAAACAAAATTGACTGAGTACTAGATATCGATAAATTAATAACATACTTTTTAGATTCAGGATTGATTACTCTCGAACTACAAAAATTGTCGCTCGTAGCGGCATGAAAGTAATAAACCAGAGATTTTTCCAAAATGGGCAAATGTAGCGAGTGACTCTGCCTAAAAAATGTATAAACCACCTTGCTGTAGCATGCAAATTATTAAATTAATAATTTCTAATATTGTTGTGATTGGAGTAAACTTTCAGCTCTATTCTTAAACGATTGAGGGGAAGTTCATAATGAAAAAAATAAATTTGGTAATAGCACTCGTCGCAATTTCGGTATTTGGAAGTACAGCTTATGCTGAAGTTTCTCTGGAATCTAAAGATCAGGTTCAAGGAACCTGGAAATTAAAACAAACCCGTACCTCAGGAAAACAGCCAATCGAAAGACAGGATACTTGGGTATTCAAAGATGGAAGCGTGACGATTTTACATATTCCTCGCGAAGGTACTTTTTATGATCAACCACCCGTGAATTTTGAAGTCGAAAACGGTAAATTGAAAGTCGCAATCCTCGGTCGTCCGACTAATTTTGAGACATTTACTGTAGAAACAAAGGATGACAAGGCCATGACTCTGAAAGGAAAGTTCGACACTTTTTACGATTTTGTTAAAAAGTAGTTGCTTAACCAGCAATCTCTTTGAAAAAAGTAAGTCTAAGGGGATTTATATTACAAAATCCCCTATCTGCTCCAGCTGTTTTTCTTGCCACATTCGCCATATTCACGACAATTTTCAATTAAAATCTAGCATCGTTAGCTAATCACTGGTCTTGATCAACCTAAAAAGCGCCGTTCAACGTATAGAAAACCGTTCGTGCTGAGCCCAGTCGAAGCATGGACGGTTTTCTATGCGTTCACCCAGACGGTGAGACCTTAAAATCCCGTTCAACCCTTCGATAAACTCAGGGCGAACGGAATTTTAAGGTCTCAACTGCTCTTTTTAGGATCAAGCAACCGACACGACACCTGAATTATTTTATGACCCCACTGTTCGAATTCAACAATCTCCGTTTCTCCGTGCCAATACAGATCTGCGCAAGTTACAGAGTAATATCTCGATGCGACCGTTAACTGTTTTCGGTACCAGTTCCGATGCCGGTAAAACTTCGGTCGTCATGGCGCTCTGCCGAATTTTTGCCGATCGACAGCTTAGGGTAGCGCCATTTAAAGCACAAAATGTTTCCAATAATTCAGCTGTAACCCTCGAAAATCGGGAAATTTCCCGCGCCCAATGCTTGCAAGCAGAAGCTGCGCGGGTCGAACCCAGTTATTTGTTTAATCCGGTCCTGTTAAAATCTCAGGGCAATTCGTCGGTTCAAGTAATTGTCAATGGCTTGGTTCATCAAAACCAATCGATTGCCGATTATTATACCCACCTCGATACGTTGAAGCAGGCGGTACGCGAGTCCTTTGCGCAATTGTGCCAAGATTACGATGGGGTGATTGCCGAAGGTGCGGGTTCACCGGTAGAGCTCAATTTATTGGATAAAGATTTGTCGAATACCTTTATCGCCAAAACGTTCAATACCAAAAATATTTTAGTTGCCGATATCGAGCGTGGCGGGGTATTTGCCTCCATTTACGGCACCCTGGAATTACTGGATCCTGAACTTCGAAAGAATTTACTTGGCGTGATCATCAATAAATTTCGCGGTGATCGACGTTTTTTCGATGAAGGTGAAAAAATCATCGCCGAACGTTTTGGAGTTCCGGTCTTAGGTGTACTCCCGTTTCAGGCAATCAATATCGACATGGAAGACTCACAGTCACTGCAAAATTATCAACAGCGATTAGACAATGTCAAAATTCGTATTGCGGTCATCGCTTATCCGGGTTTAAGCAACTACAACGATCTTGATGTTCTGATGGCTGATTCGGAAATTTCGGTCGAATTAGTCAGCCGTTACCGACCACTACAAACTTTCGACCTGCTATTGTTACCCGGCAGTAAGACCGTGATTAGAGATTTACACTGGCTGAAGCAACAGGGCTTATTTGAAGAAATTCAGCGTTTTACTAAACCGATTTTCGGTTTGTGTGGCGGCTACCAAATGCTTTGCGCAGAACTTGCCGATCCGGATGCGCTAGAACACGACACACCTTGTCTGGAACAGGGGCTTAATTTTATTCGTGAGCGCGTCACCTACCAAACGCCGAAAATTCTGCATCGGGGCGACTACTCGTTATTTGAGCATCACGTCATTCGCGGCTATGAGATTCATGGTGGTCGAATGCCACAACATCCGCTGTATTTTCAACAAGGGCGCATTGCCGGAACGCATGTGCATGGTGTTTTTGATGACGACGCGTGGCGAACCGATTATTTTAGGGCAATCGATTCTCACTATTGCGGTTTCAACTATGGGGAATACCGTGCCGACCAAATTCAAAGTTTTGCCGACATGGTCGCCGAAAATGTAGATATTGACGCTATTTTGAAAGGTTTACAAGACCATTAAGGGCGGTCAACCTGCCCAGTTTTTTGACGACTATTGTCTGAATTGGTTATCGACCAGCATATTGCCGTGCAAAGTTCTGCCCCAATTATCATAATGAAACGTAAGCGCTGACTTCAGATCGCGTTTCTTGGTGAGTGCATCTTTTAAAGCGAACAAAATTGGTACAAATATGAATACCACACTGATCGCAAATAAGTTTATATTGATCACGAGCTGAAAAATATCCACAATGATCATTAATATGATGTTTATATAGGTTTTCATCCCCTTCCCTCCATCTTTATCGATAAATAAAAGCCTGATCACACGCCACCCGATGGGCTCGTGTAAAAACGCGGCAACCAATATTATCACTATCCGATTTTAGAGGCAAAAATAGACCCGTGTCTCAGATCTAAGTTCTTTCTTTACAACCAGGGCTCATTACAATATGCACACTTTTATTTTACTCTTGCACATTCTGGCCGCATCCATTTGGACCGGTGGTCATCTGGTACTGGCATTGACCATTCTCCCTCGCGTACTCAGAGAAAAATCAATCGCTGAGTTATTGCGCTTCGAAGCCGGTTTTGAAACGGTAGGAATTCCGGCGCTCATTATTCAAGTGACGACTGGAATCTGGTTAGCGCATGATCTCATCCCTGAAATAACCCTGTGGTTCAGCCTTGAAAATCCGCTTGCACGTCTGATTATGGCCAAATTATGTTTGCTATTGATGACGCTCGGTTTAGCCCTTGATGCCCGCTTAAAAATTATTCCAAATTTGACTCAGGACAACCTAGTGATATTAGCCTATCACATTATTCCGGTGACCTTGATTTCGGTATTGTTTATCGTGGTGGGGGTGTCATTTAGGGCCGGAGGACTGTTTTAATGCTCCGTTGATGAATGCTTAAAGCCAACCTCAAAATGGGGGGATTTAAGAAAATCCCCCTAACTGCAGAGAAACTTACAGCGATTTGTAAAGCTCGATACCTTTTTTAAGTAGGGCTGTCGAACTGGCGACATCGCCTTTTTTAGATTCAATTTGTCCCTGAACAATGCTGTCATTAGCTTGTTTGATAATTGCTTCATTCCCGGTAATTTTCGTGGAAGAAGCCCGCGCTGCTTTTAGGTGCAAGTTAGCTGTCGAAAAATCGCTTTGGTCGATTTCGACTAAGGCTTGTTCTACATGACCGATGGTTTCTTGTGCGGAATTAACTGCAGCTTGGTCAGCGAACGCTAACGAACTCATCGAAAACAGAATCGACAACGTGATAAGTAATTTTTTAATGATCTTCATATTATCCTTGGAGGATTGCCAGAAAACGTCTGGAAGTAAATTATTGAAAAGCTAAAACTTTTCATCTCTCATCATACAGGAATAACCACACCTATATCTGATTGTTTTCCGTTTAAGTCAATAAAAATTGAGTAATTTTTAAAGCTTATAGTCATTTGAAAATTATCATACTTGGTCAAAAGTCGTATTAATCGAAATTTAATTTGTGCTATTTTATTAAGGATAGACAATTACTGAATTTACCGTATTCATAATTATTAATACGAAATATTTTTTTGATTTACCATATATTTTTTCAAAACCTCAGTTAGAATTTGAAGATAACTTATTAACATTGATTTGATAGATATATCTCAGGGCTTTCAGTGTTTGCTAATTTAAAATCGTTGTTCAAAATACCCATTTTTGAGGGGGCGTTAACATTGTTATTTTGGCAAGCACTCCGCACTATTAACAAGGAAAAGCGCAAAAATGCTCAATACGATTTAAAGCATAGCGAGCAGGAGTTCAAAGATCTGTCTTCAATGGCGGCTAAAAAACAAGTGAATACCTCAATTAGTCGGCACTTTGGCGGCACCGGCTTAGGACTGCCGATCAGCCAACAATTGGTTAACATAATGGGCGGAACGCTTGAGGTCAAGAGCCAGGAAGGTATCGGCAGCGAATTCAGTTTTAGTTTACACTTGGAACAGAGCCCAACATCGGAACTCTTATCTCAACTAGGTTTAGCCTGGGTTGACACCGTACTCAGCAAACCGGTCTCAGCATCAACTTTGTATAACACGCCGAAATAATGGATCAACGACAAGCAATTTACAGTCCCCCATCGATTACAAACGCCTCACCGCCAATCTCACCGCCAATCTCACCGCTAGCGGGTATAAAGGTTTTAGTGGTGGATGATAGTGATTTCAATCGTGAATTTGCCCAAATTTTATTGGAAAATAACGGTGCCGTGGTCAGTTTAGCGACTGATGGTCAAGATGCGCTCTTTTGGCTAAACGCCCACCCTGACGGGGTAGATTTAATATTAATGGACATTCAAATGCCGATTATGGATGGGTATACTGCAACCCAAAATATTCGGCAAAATCCACAATGGCTCAATCTTCCGATTATTGCCCTGACCGCCGGAGTTCTCCCAGATGAACTGGCCCTAGCGCTAGCGGTCGGGATGAACGACTTTGTCGGCAAACCGCTGGATGTCGATCATTTGATCACCACCATTCAACGCCTCACCACTGACAAAGTCACTTTAATTCCTATCCATGAAGGTGCATCGCCGGTATCTGTGCAAGTCTTTAGTCGTATTGACGTTTTATCCTTACCTGGAATCGATATTAAAGAAGGTTTGAAACAATGGGGCAATGAAGCCGCCTATCGAGCTTATTTGAAAAAATTCATCGAAACTTACCAGAATACTGGTTTCAGCTTGGCCGAATTGATTACTCAAGGAAACTTCAAGGATGCTTCAAGCCTCGCCCATAAAATTAAAGGCGTTGACGCTAATCTATAGACTTTCATAAATTAAATTTCCGAAAATACGAAAATTCCCTCTTTTGTCGGTATGCTTGACGCCATAAGAAAATACCGCCAAAGGAATGCTTGAATGATAGCGCTCACCTTCTCCAAACTGATTTTAGAAAAACTGAAAGA
>CANNKG010000231.1 GCA_947505105.1 Methylococcaceae bacterium
TATTTTCATTTTTTCCATCTGCGCGAGCAACAGTGGAATATCGTCTACCCGTTCGGTTCTGGTAATGTTGATTGAAGTTTCTAATGGTAAATGCTGATATCTTGCCATAATTCTACGAATCTTGGGTTAATTTGAGCGAACGATGAGTGATGAGCTTTATAATTTGGGGGCAATGAGTCATGTGGCGGTGTCGTTTGATTCGCCGGAATACACCGCCGATGCCGATGGGGTCGGGACCTTGCGCCTTTTAGAAGCGATTCGTTTGTTGGGATTGGAGAAAAAAACTCGATTTTATCAAGCGTCGACTTCCGAGTTATTTGGCTTGGTGCAGGAAATTCCGCAGCGCGAAACTACTCCGTTTTATCCGCGTTCGCCATATGCGGTGGCGAAATTATATGCGTACTGGATTACGGTTAATTATCGTGAAGCTTATGGGATGTATGCTTGTAACGGGATTCTGTTCAACCATGAGTCGCCCCGTCGCGGTGAAACTTTTGTGACGCGCAAGATTACCCGCGGTTTGTCAAATATTGCTCAAGGCTTGGAAGCGTGTATGTATATGGGTAATATCGATTCGTTACGCGATTGGGGTCATGCGAAAGATTATGTGCGTATGCAGTGGTTGATGTTACAGCAAGAACAGCCGGACGATTTTGTAATTGCGACCGGTGTGCAGTATTCGGTACGGCAATTTATTGAAATGACGCTGGAGCGTTTGGGCGTTACTATTGCGTGGCAAGGTGAAGGCGTTAATGAAATTGGTACGGTTGCATCAATTGTCGGGGATAAAGCGTCGGCTTTGTCGGTAGGTCAACAGATTGTTGCGATTGATCCGCGTTATTTCAGGCCGGCTGAAGTAGAAACTTTATTGGGAGATCCCACCAAAGCTAAAGCAAAATTAAACTGGGAGCCTGAAATTTCTATTAAGGACATGATCGATGAAATGGTTGATGTTGATTTTGCCGCCGCTAAAAAGCACGCATTGTTGAAGGCGCACGGTTATGACATCGCTTTGAGTCGGGAATAGCCAAGCAAAGAAATGGCTCCCGCTAGGAATGACTACAATAACTTGAACGTTTTATCTCTCATGGTTGCTCTTGCCCAATTGGAGAATGCATCAGTTGGGCAAGTTATTGAATATTTCGCAATGTACTCTGTCTGTCGGCAGTAACGTTTAGTTTTGGATTTTTGAAGTGGTGTCATGAATTATGCTCCCAAACAATACTATATTCTATATTGCCGGTCATAACGGCATGGTCGGTGCGGCGATTTGTAGTCAATTACAGCGGTTGGGCTATGAAAACTTGGTGACGCGCAGTCATGCCCAATTGGATTTGTGTAATCAAGCCGATGTCCGTGCGTTTATGCAAGAGGAGCGACCTGACTATGTGGTGCTGGCTGCCGCTAAGGTGGGCGGGATTTTTGCCAATAACCAGTATCCGGCGGAGTTCATTTATGAAAATTTGCTGATCGAAGCGAACGTTATTCATCAGGCTTATGCGACTGGGGTCAAAGGTTTGTTATTTCTGGGAAGTTCTTGCATTTACCCGAAATTCGCCGCACAACCGATGCGGGAAGAGGAATTATTGACCGGTATTTTGGAGCCGACTAATGAACCCTATGCCTTGGCAAAGATTTCCGGGATCAAATTATGCGAATCGTATAACCGCCAATATGGAACGGATTATCGCAGTGTGATGCCGACTAATTTGTATGGCGAAGGTGATAATTTTCATGCGGAAAATAGTCATGTGATTCCCGCTTTGATGCGGCGTTTCCATGAAGCTAAATTGAATAACGACGCTGTTGTGACTGTTTGGGGTTCCGGTCAGCCGATGCGGGAATTTTTGCATGTCGACGATATGGCCAACGCTTGTCTTCATGTGATGAATTTAACGTCTGAAGCTTATCAGGAACATACCCAACCACGCTTGTCGCATATCAATGTCGGTACCGGTACCGATGTCACGATCAGGGAATTGGCGGAAACTATGGCGCGGGTAGTTGGTTTTCAAGGTCGCATCGAGTTCGATGCGAGCAAACCGGATGGCACACCACGTAAATTGTTGGATGTCAGTCGTCTAGCGGCATTGGGCTGGTCTTATTCGATTGCGCTGGAACCCGGTTTGGCATCGACCTATCAGTGGTTTTTGACGCATCAAGGGCAATTTAGAGGCTAAAGCGATGGCTAAGTTTCAGGATAATTTTTCAGCATGACTCGCAAATTAGCGCCGGAATTATTTGCAACGGTCGTGCGTCATACGCCGTTGGTGTCGCTCGATTTAGTGATTCGCAATTCGATTGGGCAGGTTTTGTTGGGGGAGCGCAGTAATCGTCCGGCTATGGGGAAGTGGTTTGTACCCGGCGGACGAATTTTCAAAGACGAATCTATGGCCAAGGCTTTTGCGCGCTTGACGCTTGAAGAATTAGGTCATGAGTTTTCTTTGGTACAGGCTGGTTTTTTAGGCGTTTTTGAGCATTTTTACCCCGACAATGCCTTGGACGAGGCTTTCAGTACCCATTATGTGGTGTTGGCGTATCAGTTGTCTGTCAATCAGGAGGATTTAACGCATTTACCGTTGATGCAACATCGCAGCTATCGCTGGTTCGATGTTGACGAATTATTGAGCGATGAGCAGGTTCATGTTCATACGCAGTGGTATTTTAACTAACTTTACACGATTAATTTTATGATCCCAGTGATACTTTCCGGTGGTTCCGGTACCCGCTTATGGCCGTTATCCCGAGCGCATTATCCGAAACAATTTTTACCTCTCGTGACTGAGCGCACGATGTTGCAAGAAACTTGGTTACGTCTGGAGGGTGTGCCGGCGTTGAATGCTCCAGTGGTGGTTTGTAATGAGGATCATCGATTCATGGTCGCCGAACAGCTTCGGGAAATTGAGGTGAGGCCGCGAGCAATTATTCTTGAACCGGTCGGACGTAATACTGCGCCGGCAGTGGCGCTTGCCGCTTTGGCTGCTGAGCCTGACGATGTCATCTTGATTTTGCCTTCCGATCACGTCATTGGTCAGCCCTCGGTATTTCAAGAGGCTGTTAAACAGGCTGAACATTTAGCCCAACAAAATTATTTGGTGACTTTCGGTATTGTGCCGACTCAACCAGAAACGGGCTACGGCTATATTAAACGAGGGACAACGACTGTTGAATCGGCCTATGCAGTTGCGGCTTTCGTTGAAAAGCCTGATTTGGCAACCGCTCAAAGTTACTTGGCGAGTGGCGACTATTTTTGGAATAGCGGCATGTTTGCGTTTAAAGCGGGGGTGTTTTTGGCGGAACTTGCCAAATTTAATCCGGTGATGTTGGAAGTATGCCAGCAGGCATTTAATGGGGCGCAGCGTGATGTCGATTTTGTGCGCATTGCGGCAGATATTTTTATGGCCTGTCCATCGGATTCGATCGATTATGCGGTGATGGAAAAGACCGATAAAGCGATCGTGATTCCGTTGGATGCGGGTTGGAATGATGTTGGGTGTTGGGCGGCGCTTTGGGAGGTGACTGAGAAGGATGACTCTGGCAATGCGGTGCGGGGTGATGTGCTGACGGTCGACACCCATAACTCTTTTATCCATTCTGAAAGTAAATTAGTCGCGGTGATCGGGGCGGACGATTTGGTGGTGGTCGAAACCGATGATGCGGTGATGATAGCTCCTAAAAATAGAGTGCAGGACGTCAAATTGTTAGTGGAGCGCTTAAAACAGTCTAAGCGCCCGGAAGCGGATATGCACCGTAAAGTTTATCGCCCGTGGGGCTTTTATGATGAGATTGATTTTGGCGAACGGCATAAAACTAAGCGTATCGTGGTGAAACCGGGCGCCAAATTATCGGTACAAATGCATCATCATCGAGCTGAACATTGGGTGGTGGTTAAGGGGACGGCCTTGGTCAGTCGTGGTGATGAGCAAGTATTGGTGACTGAAAATCAATCTACCTTTATTCCGTTAGGTGTGGTCCATCGTCTGGAAAATCCGGGAGTAATTGCCTTGGAGATGATTGAGGTGCAATCTGGAAGTTATTTGGGTGAGGATGATATTGTCCGTTTTTCGGACCAATATGGTCGTCAGGTGAAAACGTTGTAGCTGAGTGATCTGATGACTTCGATAAAAATAGCTCAACTTATGCAGCAAAGCGGGGTGACGTTCGGGACTAGTGGCGCCCGTGGCTTGGTCGAGAACATGACCGATGAAGTCTGTCAAGCCTATACCTTGGGGTTCCTGTCGGTAATTCGAGAGTCTTTTACCTTTTCGCGCGTGGCGTTGGGAATTGATTTACGCCCGAGTAGTCCGGCGATTGCAGCCGCATGTATTTCGGCAATTCGGCATTTGGGCATTAATGTCGATTATTGCGGCGCGCTACCAACTCCGGCGTTGGCGTATTACGCGCAAACACACCAAATTCCGGCCATAATGGTGACCGGTAGCCACATTCCATTCGATAGAAACGGGATTAAGTTTTATCGTCCGGATGGTGAAATCAGTAAGCGCGATGAATTGGCGATTGCTGAAACTGAAATCGATGTGGTGCTGCCGCTTGTGACCGCGGCATTACCGCCAATCACTAGCGCGGCAGTACAACAATATCAACAGCGTTATGTGGATTTTTTCCCGGCTCAAGTTCTGAGCGGTATGCGAATAGGTTTGTACGAACATTCAAGCGTGGCACGCGATATGTTGCGTGAGCTCTTGATACAACTTGGCGCCGAAGTCATCGGTATTGGACGTACCGATAAGTTTGTGCCTATCGATACCGAAGCGGTTTCCGAGGAAGATCGTCAACGTGGTCTTGACTGGGCAAAGCAATATGCTGTCGATGCTCTGCTTTCCACTGATGGCGATGCCGATCGACCATTGATTGCCGATGAGCAGGGACGATGGCTACGTGGGGACATTGTTGGTTTGTTAACGAGTCGCTATTTGGGCATTGAACAACTCGTACTGCCGATTAGTTGCAATACCGCAATCGAGGCATGCGGTTGGTTTAAGCGAGTAATCAGAACACGCATCGGCTCGCCCTATGTGATTGAATCAATGCAGGCACTGAATATTTCGGATGGACCTATTGCAGGTTTTGAGGCGAATGGCGGTTATTTATTGGGCTCTACGATTTCTCAGGGCGTGCAAACCCTGGTACCGCTACCGACGCGTGACGCTGTTTTGCCGATGCTTACACTTTTGGTGGCTGCTCGACAGCAGGGGCAGGCTATTTCTACGTTATTAGAGCCATTGCCGAAACGGTATACCGCAAGTGATCGATTGCGGAATTTCCCTGTTGCCCTCGGTCAGCAATTGTTTGCTAAGTGGACTTTGGATGCGGAACAAATTACTCGATGGCTGGAGCTGGAATGTGGAGTTTTACAGTCGTTGGAGCTAACCGATGGATTAAGATTTATTTTCGTCTCGGATGAAATCGTGCATCTGCGGGCCTCGGGTAATGCGCCGGAACTGCGTTGCTATTGTGAAGCCGCTTCGGTTGAGCGTGCGCAATTTTTAGTAGCAAAAACGTTAGCAAAATTGGTAGATATTGCACAGAAAGCTTTACGTGACGACTTTGGATGATCCCGTAGAGGAAGCCTGTCAAGGTATTGAGATGTCGGCTACCAACTTAAGCTGGGATTTACTACCGTACACATTGAGAAAAGCCTATTGCATATACATGCATGATGTGTAATCTTTAAAATTTTTGTAACTATTCAGCGAAAATAATTTAAAAAGTACTTGACAAGGTTTTTTCTATGAAAAGTGAAAAATACGAATAGTTTCACTGTTTGGTAAAAACCACCCTAAAATCGACATTCAAAGCACCATAGAATGAAAATCTAACCGATCAATACAGCGGTTGCTCCAAAATATTTTCCCGTCTTTCGACGCAACCA
>CANNKG010000232.1 GCA_947505105.1 Methylococcaceae bacterium
GTCTAGAACCCTATGCGTATCTAACCCATATACTCAAGGCTTTACCCTATGCTGATACGGTGGAACAAATTGAAGTCTTGTTGCCTTGGAATTTTAAAAAATCAGTTTCTGCTGAATAGGGCAAGTACCCGTTCTATTAACCGCTTACGCCCAATCTCAGGATAAACGCCAAAAGCCAGTCTTTTTTCTTTACCGCCGTAACGATATTTCATACGCCAGTATTTAGCACCATTCGGCATTACTTCAAGATACAAGCCTTTCTCATCAGCTAGCTTGTAAGACTTTTCTTTTTATTTGGCATTTTTACATTTAGGATCAGTCAGCATAATCGTTACTCCATTCAGTAAAGACAAGGCTTCCAGTAGGCTTGGGGGCATCAGGATTAATCATTTTAGTCCATGCCCCCAAATATGCCCCCTAAATCATCTGGATGTGGGGGCATTTTTCTGGACGTCGTTGGACTAAGTATAAACTAAAAAGCCCGCTAGTAGCGGGCTTTCTGGATGTTTCTGGATATTATTGAATTGGGAATTGGTGGAGGCGGCGTCTACCGAATTATGGTCTGTATTATACAGGTAGCAAAGACTTCAGCATAATACTAACTAATAGTTACTGTAAAAGTTACTGCAAAAATGCCGCGCAGTAAAGAGGTTAGTAAATAGAATAGCACAACTGCAAAATTTCATGCGCTGAAAATCCTGGAGAGCGAAGCGAAGATTTTTAGCCTTTGGAAGGCGCAGGGCAGATTGTGTTTCTTAAATTTAATGCTATTGAGCATTAAATTTAAGAATAAACAATCTGTTTCCCGAAGAGCCGTCGAGTCATTGGCACGATGTTCCGATCCCCTGTCATAGCATTGTAAATCCCCAAATTATTATTTTAATAATATTCATTTTCCGCATAAAATCCTTCCTTCTGAAACTATTTCTCAGTAGACAGGTTTTTAACGCGGTATTGTTTAAATGAATTTTCTCATTTCCGGAATAGAGCCTGGAAGATAAACCTGACCTGTCATATTGGATGTCCACTTGCATGGCATCGGTTCAGCTACATTGAGTATTTTATTCCCAGGGTATCCATCAGAGCGCTTTGATGACTTGAAGTGAGTTTCTTTTAAGAACTTTAGGGGATCGCGAAAGTCGCTCTGACGGAAATTTGTTAATTCATAATATTTCTCAATACGTTAACTCAAGGTGGTCTGACTTTTGGAATATATTTTATCTGTTTGGCTATTTTATGTTCCTCCCTTGAACGCAACATCATTCTGATTATGCAGTAGCAGATATTAGTTTTTTGGCGCTAAATTGATCGCCTCGTCCTATATACCAAAGGGCTTTTGCAAGCTTACGCATGAGTGCAATGACGGTTTTAATTTTGGCTCGGGCATCAACTTTTTGCTGATACCATTCCTTGATTACAGGATCATTATTAATCAAGCGTAATGTCGCTAAGTAGAGATAACGACGTACAATCGAACACCCTCGTTTAGTAATTTTAAGTTTCCCTATGTACCGACCACTGCTTTTCTCTTTTAAATTGAGCCCTAACGCCTTTTGAAAACTTCTGGCATTACTAAAGTTTCGAGGGTCTAAACGGCAACTAATCAAAACAGCTGTTGTCACTAAACCTATTACACTCGCTAATTTATCGAGTCCAGAATCAGCTTTTACAGTGGTTTCCAATATATCCTTAACTTCTTTTTGCTGCTGTCTACTGTGACGCATTTCTGTAGAAAGCGCTTGTAAATAGTGCCTTTCAGCTTCAATACAAGGTTGACCTATTGAGTTCACCGCGCTTTGAATAACTGCAGCTATTTTTTCATCTTTTAATTTGGATTTTCCCCAAAGACGCATCTTTTTAGCCGCGTCCTCTGCACTTTTAGCAATCTGCTCAGGACAACCGTATTCGATCAGCAAGCTTTCTAAAGTTAATGAATCTAAAGGTAGTAGCGGTAAAACTTCGGGCCAGTGACGGCTCAAATACGCTTCTAACCGATTTTGATTACGTTGGTACTGACTCTGATGCAAGTCATATTCCCGACGTAACGAATCTAATTCCCGTTCTTTATCGGTAGACTCCCGCCAGGGTCTGCTTAGCCCTTCCCCGTGTAGCCGCATTATAACCGTTGCCGATTTGGCATCATGTAAACTCGGCACACCATCATACAATTCGCGGGCATCTGATACCCGTTTTGCACTAATCTGATTAACTTCAAAACCAGAGCGCCGAAATTGATACCGTAATACATCTCCATAAGTTCCTGTGGATTCCATAACGACTGTTATTGGACAGGCTAAACTTTTCAAATGCATTACTACATCAAGTGTTTGCATTGGATGACTCCAACTTAACAATTCAGAAACAGTAGCATCGGGATTAGATAACAGGGCAAATTGTTTTTCTTTGGCGACATCTATGGCGAATACCACTGCTGATCCCTGCAGTTGCTCTTTAATTTTTATCCAATCAATAGCATTTATATTTTTAGTGCGATAAATATGTTTTTTCATAACGAACAGACCTCATTATTTTGGGTTTTATTGAAATACAAAACCAATATTTTGAGGGTTTTTATTCGTACTTTCATTTCATTACTATAGCTGACTTGTTGGGTCGGGACGATATGGTGACAGGACGGCCAAAGCCGCCGGAGGCATAAACCTGTCGCGTAATTTTCGCCGCTGTTGGGGCTGGGATGCCCCTAAACAGCTATCGCGAAAATAGCGACACCCTTTTATTTTGACTTGTTAACATGTCAATTCAATTCCTGATTCAGGAACAAAACTCTGCAGATCAGACGTAAATCTTAATTACGATCAGTGACACTTTTGACCTGATGACGAAGCTCAAGAATTTTGTTTACAATCTGCTTAAAAAACACGGGTGGTAGAAAGCCATAATCGTAAGTTCCGGCTTTTCCGATGACAGTTCTCAGGTCATATCCCGGCCAAACAAACTCATTAAAGTCATCAAGGATGATCCATGACCTTTCACTGTCCAATCCAAGGTGGCTTTTTACTTTGGACGGAATTTCAATTGCTACCTCTGGATTAGTGGGTGCGGCATGCGTAATTGGGGCAACAGTGACTTTCTTGCTCCCTTCTTCATTCGTCACCACAAGAATGATTGCACAAGGTCTATTTTTTAATCCCTCAACCTTGCCAGAATTAAACTCATTGCGCCATAAATAGGAATACGAAATAACAAGACCACTTTCAGGTTCTGGTAAATCCATACAAATTGTTAGTCCATCAAACTATTAAGATGATTGTGCGATGAATCCATTTGTGCGGTTTCTATAGATTTGATAGTTTCTTCAGGTAGTTCACTGACGCTATAAGCTTTTCTTGAATTTGCTTTTAGATGCAAATATTCCATATATTCATGCTCAGAAAGGAAATAGCCGCTGGTACGACCATGACTGGTGATCGCTATTGCTTCTCGTTGAACTTGTTCGCGGTATTGCCCAAAGTTTTTGACAAATTTTGTTGCTGGAACTTCTATCATGTCGCTCTACCCATATTGTGCATTATTCATATTTTACGTAAATTACGTAATTTGTCAATTTTGGGTTTGATTTAAGCGGTAGTTTCTCGGAGCGCACAATTTGTGCACTGCAAATGCGATGATCTCAGGTTGTTGCATCAGTAACTACGACAACCTATCAAAGAATCTTATCCAAAAATTCTAAATATCTCTGTTTCATCCCAAATGAACAGTCAAGCTGTAAATAATGATCGATGATATTTAAGGTATGTTAAATGCTCAGTTGTAATCCAACGTAACGACAAATTGGAAAATAGACCAAGTACGCCACGTTGCTCGTGAGTTAATCGGTGTGATATTAAAATTTTTCCAAAATCATCAAAAGAAATCAAAAATCTGTCAAACAATGCATCTAAATTGGCACTCAACAAAAAACCATTAAATACATCAAGTCGTTCTGCATCGCTACTGCACTCTGCCCAAGGCTTTGCATGACTAGCTCGTAAAATTTCTGGTAATTCAATGCCAGTAACTGCACAGGCACCGCCCCAATAGTCGAGCATGGCGTTGCGAAATGTGTTTTGACCGATTCTTTGACGAACCATGCGTTCAACTTCGGTGTTTTTTATAGTATCTGCTGGGAATTTTTCTAACTCGGCCTTAACTTGCAACTCAAAGTCATCTACGGCTTGGTTTGGCAAGGATTGAGCAAGTTTGGCTGCTCTACGGAGCAGTTTCCCAAACTGATCGATAGAGGAAATACAAAATTTACCATCATTAAATTGTATTGATGTAAAACTGCGTATTAATTCGGAAAGTAATAATTTTGAAACAGATTCGGTAATTTCAAC
Source organism: Methylococcaceae bacterium (assembly GCA_947505105.1). Classification (GTDB taxonomy): domain Bacteria; phylum Pseudomonadota; class Gammaproteobacteria; order Methylococcales; family Methylomonadaceae; genus SXIZ01. Next base: position 4,338 of record CANNKG010000232.1, read on the forward strand.
TAACCATTTGTCTGCATTTCGCGTAATTTGTACTTGGGTGCCATGTCTAGCCGAACCCAGTAAGACAAAATAATCTGACCCAGATAAGACATTTTCAAAACCGTTCTCATGTCCGGTTTTTTCAACTAAAGTGCGTTGCAGAATATTCATTTAATTGGGCAATGAGCTTCTATATAAGCCAATCTTCAAGCTTTAAATCAGGTACTCTAGAAAATTCACGGGTATTATGAGTTACAAGGGTGAGATCGTGAGCAATTGCAATAGCTGCAATTTGCAGATCATAAGGCCCGATGGGTGTTCCTTGGCTGGATAAAAAGGCACGAATTTCACCAAATTTTTGTGTGGCTAAGCCTGCAAAGGGAAGATTTGGTAACCATTCCAATAAACTAAGCAAGTGGGCTCGGTTTCGTTCTTGCTGAGCGCTTTTAGCAACCCCATACCAAAGCTCGGCTTCTACAATGGCACACAGAGTTAATGAGGAGTGACTAACTCGTCTAACATGTTGTAAAACTCTAGGGTTCTCTTTCAGTAATGCAATGGCTATATTGGTATCTAATAAATAACGCATTAGTCTAACAACTCACGATGAGCATCGATGCCTAAGTCAAAATCGTTAATATCCTCAGGATAATCCTCACTTAAACCACCTGACAGGGCTGCAAGGAAGGCTTCAGTCTTATCAATGTTATTCTGAATAATAGGTTTTACGGTGTACCGTTGCTCCAAAAATTCAATGAAATCGAGAGCTTCACGCGCTGCTGTGTCAGGGAGATTAAGGCTATGTTGATAGATAGTTTCAGCTAAGTTCATAATTTATCCTCATTAATTAATAACCATTTAGAGTTTAGACGCACCTGATTTTGATTCGCTAAACACGTTAAATGCTTTATCGATTGTTTTTTCAATGATGCTTTGGACAGGCAAATTATCACCATGCTTTTTATCCAGGGTTTCTGATGCATTATGTGCTATTGCATCAATTGCTTTTTTTATTAATTCTTTTTGCATTACACCTTCATTGTCGCCCAGTTCTTGAAGTTGCGTTTTATATTTATCATAAGACTTAGCCAAAGCTTCTTTATGCGAGTATTCTTGTTGCAAACGTTGATATTCGCTTCGCCTTTTTGATGCAAAAAGAGCTAACCATAAAACAGGCAAAGAAAGTGGTAATTTTATTGCCAACCCTTTTAATATTGAATCAATATCGCTATATCCAACGAAACTAATCCAATGTTCCCCACCTATTTTATCTATGACTAAGATCAAAGATACAACCATTAGGAGGCGGATTCAACTCCGAAGTGCAATCGCCAATAATAGGATATTAAGGAAGGCTAACTGATATAGTGCCAAGCTTTTTTCTATCCGACTAAAGACGAGAATGAACTTGAAAGACTACCATCAGTTAACCCAAGCACTAAGATACCAGA
>CANNKG010000233.1 GCA_947505105.1 Methylococcaceae bacterium
CTATTTTCATTTTTTCCATCTGCGCGAGCAACAGTGGAATATCGTCTACCCGTTCGGTTCTGGTAATGTTGATTGAAGTTTCTAATGGTAAATGCTGATATCTTGCCATAATTCTACGAATCTTGGGTTAATTTGAGCGAACGATGAGCATCCGTATTCTTCAATGCGACTTTGACGGTTTCCAGCAAGCCACGATGACCATCATTCAGATAAGTTACCCATTCTTCACGCACAAACGGCACCGAACTAAGTTCAGCAGTTCTATCGTCGGTTCGAAATTCAACCGCCACTTCCGCCGGGAAGAAATCATAATCAGTCTTACCGACAATATTTTGTGGCTCGGCACCCATCAATTTACCAAAAGCGGGATTGCAGATCATGTAAACGCCTTTGGTGTTTTTGACCCAAACTAGATCGGGAATGGCGGTTAATAGCGATTTCAGTAAACCACGCTCGTTTTCGGAACGTTCCAATTCCCATTTAATCTTTTGAGAAAGCTGTTCTACTTGTTGCTCGGCATTATGCTGTTCGGTAATATCGAGAAAGCTCCAAACTCGACCCACGACCTGATCATTGAGCCTTTCGGGGTGAGAGTAACGAGCAAAAACCCGACCATCTCTGAATAATAGCGTATCCCTGGAAACTGCTTCTGGATGCGTGTAAAGCTCCTCGACTTTGCTTAAAAAATCCTGTGGGTTAACGAGTTGGCTGAGCACATGCTTAAGCATGCGCTGATCATCGCGACTGTCGAGCAAGTCAGGCGGAATACGCCACATTTCAGAAAATCGTTTGTTGGCCAGAACGGTGACGCCTTGTGAATTAACGACCAAAATGCCATTATCTGTTGATTCTAGGGTGGCTTGCACCAGCGAATAGGCTTTTAAAGTAAGATTAGACGAGTCTTCAAGTCGTTGTAGCGATTCAGACAACTGTTGAGTGCGTTTATTGACCTGCAATTCAAGAGTACGCTGATGACGCACCAACAATAATGAACCGAAGATAGAAAAGGCGACGGTCATGCCGCAGAGGATTAATAGCAGGAGATTTTGTTTAATTACCGCGTTATTGATCTCAATATACTGAAGATTAAACTCTTGCTGCTCGCCACTGATGGCTTGATTGATATCGTTAATAAGGTTTTTAGCTGTGACTATCGCTACCAGATAATCTTGTCGGGGTGAACCGGCGCTTACTCGGCTAACATCAGCGTTAAAGTGTTCCAGTTGTTCAGAAATGTTTTGTAATATATGTTGTTCGTGTGGGAAATAGAACTCAACTAGGAATTGATAACGTTTAAATGCTTTATTCAGAGCGTTTATTTTTTTTTCGTGGTCCTCTGGCTCAATGAAAACCGGGGTTTTTAGCTCGGGATGCTGGCGATTTTCAGCAATCATCAGTTCATCTTTGACTAGATTAACGATCTGATCAAGGGTATTGATAACCGGTAAAGTTTGATCGATAGCTTGTTCAAATTTAAAGCGGATATTGCGCGTGGTGTCAATCGCTATCACGCTGGCTGTTATGAGCAAAATAGCGAGACCGCTAAAAGCTAGAATAATGATGATTTCCCATTTGGCATTGGCAGCGTTGGTGTGAATGCGAGGAGAGGGGCTGTCTATTAGCGTTTGCGCTTCACTAGACATGCTATCTGTTTCAAGTTGTGCGTTGTTTTGCTGCTTTAGCTGCGTTATGAAATAAATCAGCATCCATGTAATTAATGACGCCACAAAGAATGAGGCAATTAACCCCGTCAAAATATAATCTGAGGTAATTTTCCCGAGTAATATGACTTCCATGCTGCCCACAATGATCTCGGTGGCAACGATCGAAAGACTGACACAGATCAGCCAGATTTGCAGCATAGAAAGTTTTTTCAAAAAACCGATCACATATTTTTCCAGTATTTGATCAACCCAAATGTCTCCGAACGAACGTCACCTAACGTAATGCCCTCGGCGATGACAATCTCTAGCATTAGGGGACGCCCAAAATTAAAGCTGAGCAACGGTTATCTCTGACGCCTCAAAAAAAGGTGACTTCTCCAATTTTGTCAGTTTGATTGCCTAGATCGTCGCAGTCTTTAGTTTGGGAACGTAATTCATCGACTAATACGCAAATGGCCTCGTTGTTATTATCCAAATGTCGTAATTCTTGCCCAATCAGATGATTAAAAGCGTCGATTCGGTCGTTAATAAGATCTTCGTCATCAGTCGATAACTTATCGATGAAACTCAACGAGAGAAAAGTTTGTTTTAAGGCCTGATTCATTTCTTTAAATCGATCGTCGATATTGTCTTTGACCAATTGATTTTGATGATGCAAATTTTCAAGCATTTTTAGCAGATTATTGAGGGTATTAACGGTGTGTACCCCCACTTCCAGAGCATCCATTAAAATAGCAAAAGTATCAATATTATCATCGACATTTCTGACTAAAACACTTAAATTTTTCCAATTGAAAATAGCTCGGTTCTGGCCAAAAGAATGGATTCTACCTACGTTTTGGGATAATTCCAGAATTTCGTGTTCCAACTTATGAATGCCACCGGTGCTGGAGCGAATAAGGGGTTGTTCGCCCCGAATATACAATACACAATTGACGCCAAGCTGCTGCGCAGTATAGAAAAACAGTTCCGTGAGTTTTTCGAAATTATCACACAGTAAAATTTGTTGTAAAAAACGCCCAATAAACTGAATTTTTGCAGCTTGCAACTGGGCCGTGATTACCGTTGCATAACTGGTTTGCAGTTGAGCAGTCAATTGATCGTGTTGGCGCTTGTGCTGGAGAATTTTTGCTATCTTCAGGGTGATTTCCTGTTCGTTAATCGGCTTGCTTAAATAGTCGTCTCCCCCGGCACCATAGGCTTTGAGTCTATCGGCTAAGCCCTGATACTGTGATAAAAACAAGATAGGAATGCCTCGAGTCTGGTCATTAGCGCGTAAGACTTCACAGGTTTGATATCCATCGATTCCCGGTAAAATAATATCCAATATGATTAAATCAGGTAGCCAATCAGTTGCCTTAACGAGACCCTCTTCACCGCTACCGGCAATGCTTAATGCATAATTATGTGCAAGAAAAGTCCGAAGTAAATTTTGAAAAATTTCTTCATCTTCGATTATAAGCAGTTTAGGTTGCATAAGAAAAAAACTCCTGGTGAGGTTCAAACGATTGGAACGTCTTCTGTTTAAATACTTCGTCGTAGATAGCGAAAATGCCTACAATTTTTTTGATATGTCTCAAAGATTTATGATGAAGAGCAAAGCTAGGCGCTGTTCGTTTCTGCGAACACCTAGTCATTTTTCAGGATATAGAAACATATCGTAGTCTATTTATTTTTCATAATTATTTATTCGGTTAAGTATAGAGAATTACACCAATAAAACTACATTCCTGCATTAAAACATACAAATTGTTTCGTGACTTTATGTGTCTTTTATGTATCTTTATTTATGCTTGCATCTATACTTTAACGTTTAGTTTTTGCATTTTTGATTGCTGCCGTTTATTTAAAATCTATGCCTATTCGATTCAGTAACACTTCAATTCGTATCAAACTAATTCTGATCAATAGTTTCGGGGCGGTGTTGGCGTTGTGTTTAGTCTCTTCGGTGATGGTTTGCTATACCTATTTCACCGGCAAACAACACACAGAACAGAATTTGTCTGAGCTTGCCGATCTAATTGCTTGGAATAATGGTTCGGGATTAGCTATTACTGATACCAAAACTGGACGTGAAAACTTAAGGCTATTAAAAATCAGGCCCGAGATTGTTGCTGCTTTCTTGTATTATCCGGATGGTAAAGTTTTTGCCGATTATCGGAACGATTCTTGGGTAGATAAAGACTTACCGGTTTCACCCGTCATTAAACAGTTCACCACGCAGCAGACCATACCCTCCGCCTCAAATATATCCTCCCAAAATAACAGGATTCGACAATGGTATGAAGCTTGGTTTCAGGTGAGTCATCCACATAGAACAATTGCTGGGCAAATGGAGGTTGTGAGCTACGAACATCATGGCCAATTACATTTATTACGACCGATCGTCAAAGATGGGAAAGTGCTAGGTGTATTGCATTTGGTCGAACATTTACAGCAATTTAATGATTCATTCAGACAGTTTTGCCTTGTCACCTTTGCTAGTGTGGCATTGGGATTGGTTTTGGTTGTATGGGGCGCGCACTATCTACAGACATTTTTTTCTCGACCACTTCGGGAAGTTATCCAAGCCATTCAAAAAATAACCCGCGACAACGATGCTGATTTGCGATTGCCCTTGGATAGACAGGATGAATTTGCGGAGTTAGCTGATGCCTGCAATCGGTTACTAAATCAAATTCAACAACATCAAGCAGATGATGAATCACAATTACAACAACGAACTGCTGAACTACATGAAAAGACGATTGCTTTAGAGGAGGCCATTGCTGATGCGAAAACTGCTAATTGCGTTAAATCACAATTTTTAGCCAATATCAGTCATGAATTCAGAACGCCCATTAATGCCGTCTTGGGCATGAGCGAGTTATTACAAAAGGGTATCGAACGAGGAGAGCAGCAATCTCAAATTATTGATACGATTAATCAGTCATCCCATGCCTTACTTGAAATAATCAACAATATTTTAGACTTTTCAAACTTAGCTTCAGGAAAAATGCAACTAGGCGCTCAAGCTTTTGACATTCAAGAATTGGTTACTGAAAGTTTCAATAAATTGTCTGACCAAGCGCATGGTAAAGGTTTGAATTATCAATTGCACTTTAATGGTTCATCTTATATCGTGAAAGGTGATCCGCTGCGTTTAAGCCAAATTTTGATAAATCTTTTAAATAACGCTATCAAATTTAGCCCGCAGGGCAATGTGTATTTAAAGGTTAACACCCAATTGATGGAAGAGGGATGGCTTAAATTAACCTGTACGGTGAGTGATCAAGGCATCGGTATCGACGCGCTGAAACAACAAACTCTCTTTGACGCTTTTTCACAAGCCGATGAATCAATGACTCGACAATATGGTGGGACAGGTTTAGGGCTTGCGATTACCAAACACTTGGTTCGTCTAATGGGTGGAAATATAGGCGTTATCAGCGAACCAGATAAAGGAAGTAGTTTTTGGTTTCATGTCTTGTTACCGGTTTCAGAACTTGCAGCCGAACCTGAATTATCAAAAGACTCTTGTTCTTTTAATGCGTCTGTTTTGGTTGTGGAGGACTACTCTTCTAATCAATTATTAGTTAAACATTTTTTGAACGAATTTGGTTGCCGGGTAGATCTGGCGAATAATGGCGAAGAAGCTGTTCAGCTATTTGTGCTTAACCAATATGATTTGATTTTTATGGATTGTCAGATGCCAATTATGGATGGTTATCAAGCAACGCAAGCCATCAGACGTATTGAGGCTCAACGCCCCGAAAAATCCCATGTGCCAATCATTGCTCTAACCTCCCAGGCCTTAACTGATGATCACAATAATTGTATGGCCGTTGGGATGGATGAGTGGATAATAAAACCCTTTACAAGACAACGCTTAAATCATGCTCTTCAAAAATTTTTATCCGTTAATAAATTTAGTCACTAGTACTCAGTCAATTTAATTATGGCGGGTGTAGTTCAAAAAAAACCGTTCGTGGTGAGCTTGTCGAACCATGAACCGCAAATCCTTCGACAAGCTCAGGACGAACGGGGTATTTATAAGTACTCGACAAAACAAAATTGACTGAG
>CANNKG010000234.1 GCA_947505105.1 Methylococcaceae bacterium
ACGATTCAGTCGTCACAACTTTTGAAACTTACATGCAAGATGCCAGTAAAATTCTTTGCGTTATGGATAAATTGCGCAGAGATTTTGCGGTTGCCGTGTGATTCATTCAAACTCGGGCAGGATATTATTTATCTGAGAAACTATAGTTCGAAATGATGGTTCGGATCTTTATCTGACGGTCAATGCGCCACCCGCGGCAAAGTTTCAAGGGACCCTTAAACCCCTCGATAATATCATGCTGACCAATGACATGTTGAAGGACATTGCTTATGGACTCATGAGCCTTGAACAGCAAAAAGACTTTGAACAGATTCCGGAGATGAATCTGGCTATTAGTGAGACTGGTATTGGGCGGTTTCGCGTGAACATTTTCAAACAGCGTAATAATATTGCGCTAGTGATCCGCAATATTAAAGTGGATATTCCGAATGCCGACAAATTAGGCTTACCGGAAATTCTAAAAAAATCCATTATGGAAAAACGCGGTTTGGTCTTGTTTGTGGGCGGAACCGGGTCGGGTAAGTCAACCTCTTTGGCGGCCTTGATCGATTATCGCAACGCTAATTCTTCAGGACACATTATCACTATTGAAGATCCGATTGAATATATCCATCCCCACAAAAAGAGTCTCGTGAATCAGCGTGAGGTTGGGGTTGATACCTTGTGTTATGAGGATGCTTTGAAAAATGCGTTGCGTCAGGCGCCTGACGTGATTTTGATTGGAGAAATACGCACGCGGGAAACGATGGAGCATGCCTTGGCATTTGCCGAAACCGGTCATTTGTGTTTGTCGACCTTGCACGCCAACAATGCAAATCAGGCGATGGATAGAATTATTAACTTTTTTCCGGAAGAGCGACGCAATCAATTGCTAATGGATTTATCTCTAAACATTAGAGCGTGCATCTCGCAACGCTTGATTCCGACTATTGAGGGTAAACGAGTTGCAGCGATCGAAATTCTGTTGGGTAGCAAATTGGTACAGGAACTTATTCACAAAGGAGAAATTCATTCGCTCAAGGAAGCGATGGAAAAGTCTGAAAACGTTGGTATGCAGACTTTCGATAGCCATTTGATGAAATTATACAAAACCGGAGTGATCTCGCTTGAAGAAGCGCTCAATAATTCCGACTCACCAAATAATCTAAAGCTTAAAATCAGTTTGAGTGAGGGTTTAGGTTCGGCAACAGCGCCCAAGGCAGAGGGTCAGCGAATTGACTTATCTTTGGTGGCCAAGAAAGAAGAAGGAGAAGGAGAGAAGTCTGAAGAGTGAATTTAGTCCAGATCAATGAATAGTCGGTGACCTATTATTTTCTGCATTGTTCGAAAGTTGCAGCGGTCGGGTTCATATTAATGTAACCCGACACTTACAAAATATTTGTTACATTTGTGATTGTAAGTAATTATGAATACCGACTTTTTCAATTAAGCCTTGTTGTGTTTCTAGCCAATCGATGTGTTCTTCTTCACTTTCCAAAATATCTTCCAATAACTCACGCGATATATAATCTTGGATTTTTTCGCAGTATTCGATTGCAGTTTTTAACAGCGGAATCGCGAGTTGCTCCAATTTTAAATCACAGGCAAGCATCTCTTCAGGGGTTTCGCCAACAAGAATTCTGCCTATATTTTGTAGATTAGGCAGACCTTCTAAAAATAAAATTCTATCAACTAGGCGATCAGCGTGTTTCATTTCGTCAATCGATTCATGATATTCCTTTTCGTAAAGTTTGCTAAGGCCCCAATTTTTAAACATTTTCGCGTGCAAAAAATATTGGTTGATAGCAGTCAATTCGTTTTCAAGGGCCTTGTTTAAAAATGCAATAACTTGTGGATCGCCTTTCATATTAAGTACCTACAGTAGATTGAGAAAATTAAGCAGCTTGCATTATAGTTGCAGGTTGGGTATTTTCGTCAAGCAATTGTTTGAGGTGGGGGCTACATTTTCCACAAACACTCCCGGCGCCTGTCGATTGACAGAGTTGTCGACGATTGCAAGCCCCCTGATGGATAGCCTGAGCAATTTGACGATCAGTAATAGCTTTGCAGACGCATACGTACATGAACGTTTCCTCTAAAATTGAGTATAAATGATAACAATTCTCATTTATTAAATTTAGGCTAGTTTTAGCATTTTGTCAACGCGAGGCATAAAAAATATTTTCGGAAGTTGGTTTAACAAACGTGAACAAATATTCGTGGTTAAGCAAGGATTGCCTCTATGACTAGGAAATTATTTTCTAGACAGCTTTTTGGCGTCAGTTTCGAGAAAATCTAGTAAAGCCCTGGTTTTTGCAGGCATTAATCGTCGTCCTGGAAAAACCGCCCAGGCGGTGACTTCCGGGAGTTGCCAATCGGGAAGAATACGTCGTAACTGCCCTGTTTCAACATAAGACTCTGCATAGATTGTGGGCGCAGCGGTAATGCCTAAATGCCGAAGTGCCAGATTGATAAGTAATTCCGGTGAATTTGCGCGAGTGCTGGCTTTCGGTATGCCTGACCATAGTTCTTCACCTTTAAGTAATTGCCAAAGATTAGCCTCTCGAGTACGGGTTAATAATTGCAAAGTATCGTGTTGGCACAAATCATCGGGATGTACTGGTATTCCATGACGATCAAGGTATTCTGGAGAGGCGTAAAGTGCCGAAGCGTAGCGTCCAATGGGTTTGGCTGCCAGAGTGGCATCGTCTGGCAAATCGCCCATGCGAATTGCTAAATCGAATTGTTCGCTCAGCAAATCGACGCGTCGTGCGGTTAAATCGAGCTCTAATGCGATAGCCGGATAATGCGCAATAAAATCGGCTATTACCGGCAGCAAAATCAGATTGGCAAGATCGTTCGGCATCGAAACGCGCAGCACTCCATTCGGTTCGAGTTGGCGATGTTGGGTTAGCGCAATGGCCGCGTCGAGTTCTTCGCCGACTTGCCGACCGTGTGCCAGCAATTTCACACCGAATTCGGTCAGCGTTAATTGTCGGGTGGTCCGTTGAAATAGACGCTCGCCTAATTGCTGCTCGAATTGACTGAGTCGGCGAGACAAGGTGGATTTGGGCATGCCGACTGCGACGCCCGCTTTTGAAAAGCTGCCGAGTTCGGCAATTTTGGCAAACAGCCAGAGATCGTTCGGTTCGATTTGCATTAATTGTTCCTCTAATGGAACAGTATTATCCATAAACCTGACTATGATTCAATGATGCAACTAATTAAAATGTAGCCATTGTTAATAATTAGCGGGAGGGGTATATGAATACTCAACAATATTCCAGCGAAATGGTAACGCATTCGAGAGCCATTGAACGACAAATTACCGGACGGGCCACGAGCGACGGGGCAGGTGTAAAATTGACCCGATTACTCAGTCAAGACCTACAAGAACGTTTGGACCCTTTTTTGATGCTCGATGCGTTCGGCAGTGATTCTCCAAACGATTACATTGCAGGTTTTCCGAATCATCCGCATCGCGGCTTTGAAACGGTGACCTGTCTGATCAACGGGCGCATGCGGCACAGTGATAATGCCGGTCATGAAGGTGTGCTTGAAAGCGGGGGCATTCAATGGATGACCGCAGGTCGCGGCATTATTCACTCGGAAATGCCGGAGCAGCAGGAAGGCTTACTCGAAGGTTTTCAATTGTGGCTGAATTTACCGGCCAATGCCAAGATGCAGCCTGCTGGCTATCGAGATGTTCCCGATGAGCAAATTCCGACCTTGGTGACTGACAACATAACCCTCCGGGTGATTGCTGGCGCGAGTCATGGCGTCACCGGCGCGATTCAACGAGCCGTTACCGAACCACTGATTCTTGATGTGCATTTGTCAGCCGGAACCCAGTTCAGACAGGCACTGGCCGCGAACCTTAATGCATTTTTTGTGGTCTATCGCGGTGAAGTGTCGGTTGCTGAGCAAGCGGTCACAACGCAAAATTTGGTCATTCTGGGAAATAATCAGGATGCCGATGGTGTCATTATTGATGCCATTCAAGACAGTCGATTGTTGTTGATCGCCGGAATACCATTGGGTGAGCCGATAGTCCAACATGGACCGTTTGTGATGAATACTCGCCAACAAATTAGTGAGGCGATTGATGATTATCAAGCCGGTCGCTTTGCAGCGTAAAATAAGTGCATGCCGATTTAACAACGTAACTCTTTGTTTAACTAGTAGATAGGAATTAACCACGATGAATAGCTTATTTAAACCACTCCAAGTAGGTGCGCTGACTTTACCCAATCGAATCTTAATGGCGCCTTTGACACGTTGTCGGGCCGATGCCGATCATGTACCCACGCCTTTGATGGCTGAACATTATGCGCAACGTGCGAGTGCCGGCTTATTGATTGCCGAAGCGACGATGGCGATGGAAGGGAATTCGGCCTTCTGGATGGAGCCGGGCATCTATTCGGCGGCGCAGATTGCCGGTTGGAAACAGGTGACGGACGCGGTACATACCGCTGGAGGACGGATATTTTTGCAAATTTGGCACGGTGGACGCGCCTGTCACTCATTACTCAATAACGGTGCGCAACCGGTCGGACCGAGCGCATTGGCGATTGAGAATGATGAAGTCCATACGCCTGACGGCAAGCAACCTTATGAGATACCGCGTGAATTGGCCGATCATGAGTTACCGACTATCGTTGCAGGATTTAAGCAAGCGGCCGAAAATGCCAAAGCAGCCGGTTTTGATGGCGTTGAAGTGCATGGGGCGAATGGCTATCTTTTAGACGAGTTCTTGCGTGACGGCGCCAATAAACGCACCGGGCCTTATGGCGGTAGCATTGAAAATCGCGCCCGCTTGCTGCTGGAAGTGATTGAAACCGTGGTTGAGGTCTGGGGTAGTGATCGTGTCGGGGTCAGAATTTCGCCGCTCAATAGCTTCAATAGCATGATCGACAGCGACCCGATTGCCTTGTCGATTTGGCTGGCTAAACGGCTCAATGATTTTAAGCTTGCCTATCTTCACCTGATGCGCGGCGATTTTTTCGGCTTGCAAAGCGGCGATGTAATGACGCCGGTCCGGGAAGTTTATCAGGGCGTATTGATTGGCAATATGGGCTATAGTCCTGAAGAAGCAGCGCAGGCCATTGATGAAAATAAACTCGATGCGGTCGCGTTTGGCACAAGCTTCCTCGCCAATCCTGATCTGCCGCAACGCATTAAACTCGGTGCAGCATTGAACTTGGCGAATCCTGAAACCTTTTATTCGCCGGGCGCCGCAGGCTATACCGATTATCCGACTTTAGCGGGTTAATCGATATCGCTTAGGAATGAAAAATAAAATAGTTTAAACAAAATGTAGGGTACGCTGCGCGTACCTTATTTGATACTTGGTTATAATGAAAGGTAGGCACCGCTTAATCTTCAGGGTGGATATTGATTGAACGCAGTTCTTTGATCAAAGCCACCATGATCGGCTAATAAGTTGGATAAGCCAAAGAATAGCGGCAAGCGGACTCTTCGGCTCGTGAGGCTCATTCTGCCCAACAGCGTGATGCGTTATGGCCTGTTCAGTCCAAGCTCAAGTGAAATGGTTTAATGATACCGGACACTTCTAAAGACAGATTTATAATGTCAATAGAGGTGAAAAATGAGCAATCCAATTAAACATAAACGACCCAAATACACACTTGAATTTAAAAAAGATGCGGCGAAATTAGTCATTGAAAAAGGCT
>CANNKG010000235.1 GCA_947505105.1 Methylococcaceae bacterium
CTTCCGGCCTTGCTCGAATGCGAAAAAATACAGGACCGCGCGGCCAATTACGGTTTCGATTGGCCGGATGTTCCGCCGGTTTTCGATAAGGTATTGGAAGAACTGGATGAAGTTAAAGAAGCTTGGCAGTCCGGCGACCAAGCCCATATTCAGGAAGAAATCGGCGATTTATTGCTGGTTGCGGTTAATCTGGCGCGCCATTTAAACGTCAATGCCGAGGTTGCATTGAAAGAAAGCACTAAAAAATTCTCCAGGCGCTTTCAACACGTAGAACAACAAGTTGAAGCGGCGGGGCTGAACTTAAAAGACTGCGAGCTGGCCGAACTGGATGCTTTATGGAACAAGGCAAAACTGGCTTTAAATAAAAAATAGCAATGATCCGGCAGAGCAGGGGCTTTGCCGGGGAGCCAATGTCTGTCCGATTAGCGCTTGCTTTGGCTAGAACAACTGTACGGGAGTCACGGCCTGTTTTCAATTCATTTAAAGTTAAGCATCGCGTAGACATCGGCTTAAAGTTTCAACTACGCAAGCAGTGCCGGATCGGCGGTTTATTGGAAAATCTGAAGATTCGGCAAATGGCTAAGCACCTCGGGATTGGAGGCGGTGTTTCTTATATCGAGTTCCCGTAATGATTCCAGCCTCATTAGCGGGCTAAGGTCGGTGATCGCGGTATCTTCAAGATTCAATATTTCCAAGTTATTCAACTGTGCTAATGGGCTTAAATCAGCAACCGGTGTACCACGAAGACTAAGGCGTGTTAATCCGGTCAATTCCGCTAATGGGCTCAAATCGGTTACGAGGGTTCTATTAATATAAAGCGAACTTAAATGTTTTAGCTGCGCCAACGGCTTAAGATCTGTGGTCGGACACCTCATAAGCATAAGAGTCTGTAATTGCACCAGCCGACTCAAGAGCTTGAGGTCGGTGATGGCAGTATAGTTTAGATAAAGATACTGCAAATCGGTTAAGCCCTGCACCGGCTCAAGATTTTCTACGGGCGTACCGTCAAGATCCAGGCTTTTCAGGTTGGTAAGCTGCGCTAACAACCCAAATTCGCTAAAGGGAGTGCCGCTAAAACTGAGCCTTTTGGCCGGTTTAAGTTGGACTATAGCTTGATAAAGCTCAGTACACAGGCGAAAGGTGACATGGCTTTTTTCATGGGGTTTGTCTGTCCCCAAACAGACAGCCGCCAAGGCTTTAATATGCTGTTGCCGCGCTTGCATCGGCAATCGCACCGAGGTATCCATCACAATATCGGCTAACAGGTTTTGTTGTTCATCGGAACCTTTAGCTGGAAACAACTGCGTCAGGTAGCGTTCCGCCAATTTAGCGTTATCCAGGCTTTCAAAAAACAGGGCAAAGGTTTCATGCCACCAGACTTCCGATGTTCTAAGACGTAAGGCCAGCCAGTCCTTTTTTGCATAAAGCGGAGCCTGTAGTTTTAAATGGCAGGCGGCAAAATATTCCAAAAAGCTTAAGTGGGAAAAGGCATACAGCTCCCGGTCACGGGGTATGAACAAACCGCTACGATGGCTTAAGTATTCCAGAATAAACCGGCATTCGTCTTCGCCCTGTTCGCCATCAAGGCCGCGTTCGGCCAAGCCGCTGCGCAAGATGGCTTGCACTTCGGTTTCGGTCATCAAAATCGTGCTGTTATCTTCGGTGCGCTGTTGCTGTAGGGTATAAGCAATCTCCGCCAGCCATTCGGTCAGGTCGTAATAATCGAAACGCAGCTCGCGGTCTTTAAATTTAAGGCCGCGCGCCTTGTCCAGGCTGACTAGGTAGGTTTCGGCGATACGCTGGTACAACTCGGCGCGGCCATCGGGCAGACGGCCGCGACGGGCGTGGATAAAGCAAATCATGTTCAACAACACCGGGATACGCGCCAAGCGCCCTAAACCGTCATTGGCCTGTAGGCGTTGGTTAAGGTCGCTGATGCGTTGCGAATGATCGACTTGTTTGGGGACGTACAATTGATACCAGTTGCCGACAAATTGCTGCACTTGTTGCAGGTTGAATGGGCTTAGGTAAAAAGCGGGCAGCAGTTCGCGCTGACGTGGATCGCGTTTCAATTCGTCGTCAATGTCGAAGTCATCAGCCGGAGTGCAGGCTTCGCCTGCCTTAATTTTAACGCGTTTGCCACGGCCGGCAGGCAAAGCCTGCACTCCGGCTTGCGCTTTCGGTTCAGGTTCCAGGCCGAACCATTCGGCTTGATCAAAGCCGATAATCCGCGAGGTGATTAAAAACAAACAGCGCGGATAGCGCTTGATAGCTTCCAGCAGAGCCGCCGCCAGTTGTTTACGCTGCCCGCTATGGGTGATTTCATCCAGGCCGTCGAGCATGATTAAGGCTTGACCGCTGTCCAACACCTGATTAACGGTGTCGGTGTCCCGGATTAAGGGTTCGGTCAGCAGTTCTTGGTTGTGGGTTAAAAAAGTCTGCCATAAATCATCCCAGCTGCCGACTTTAGCCAAGGGCAATTCACGCAAAATTAACGGGAACGGCACCCGCTTACCTAAGGCCAGTTTGGTCAGGTTGTCGCCATAATAGCTAAAGGCCAGCATCAACGAGTTAATCAACGTGGTTTTGCCGGTGCCGGGGTCGCCTAGCACAAACAGGCGTTGATGTTCGGCTAATAGATCGGCAATGCCCAGTTCGGCGACGGCATCGCCGCTGACCATTTGTTCAGGGGTGACGTGATATTTACTTAAGTTGGGGCGGACTAATAAATCGCGCAAAAAAACGGCTTTGGCCCCGTTTTCGGCGCTGTCGTTGTCATCAATCGCGACGCCGAAGTTATTGGCGTACATGAATTGCTGCTCAATGTTTTGAAAATAGCGCAGCAAAGTGTGGTTGTTGCTGATATCGACAAAGTTTTGGCTGTCGGCGGCTTGGAGGGCGGGTAGCTGCAAGATCATAAGTGGCTGTCTAAGAAGCAAGTAAGTTCGTCAACGGTAACCGAGCCCAAGCCTAAAAACAATTCATGCAAACGGAAAACATTGCTGTCGCTGGGATTCGTGGGGAGCTTTTGCTGACTATCTATGCTGGGAATGATGTCACGCATCGGTTCAAAGATGACGGTAGGGCTTGCTGGAGGATTTTCTGCATAAATAAGCACTTGATTGATATATTCGGGATTTTTCTCCAATTGCTCATTCAATTGCCGATGAAAGTTGTAAATGATGGCCATTGCAACCAGCAGCATGTAGAGGCGGTTTTGCTGTTCCTGGGAAATTAAAACTAGGCTATGTATACAGTGTTTGCGTAGTTGTAAAGCTAATCGATTGCTCAAGGCCTTAATTTTACGTGGATTAGCGGGTAAACAATCATAGGCAAGTAAGACATTTTCGATAGCCGTTAGATGGCTGTTTTTTAACGCTGCCTTTTGAGTGTCTGTTAAAGTAGTTTGGCTTCGATCATCAACATCCAGTTCTTTCAATAGACCCAACAAATAAGCGGCTTTCACCTGTTTATTGGGTATCGGCAAATGATGGATGTCCTGACATATTTTTTCCAGATACTCCCGTGCTTGATGGGTATCTTTTGTCTCTAGCGCTTTGCTTAAGGCTTCTTCAATCTGGCGCTGGTCCATGCCAAACACCAGTACGCAGTTGCTCAAATTCAAATACACCTTAATGCCTTCAAGCAGTTGCAAGGCAACTTTGGGCAGGCAGCGATCCAGGTCGTCAATGAAAATCACCAATCGTTTGGCGGTGTCTCCTTCTTTCTTGTTTAACGCCTGATCAATTGCCTGTTCCAATAGTTTCAACAAGTCTTGGCTAGCCAGCGGAGTTTCCCGATGCTCTGTTTCCCATTGTTTGCCCAATTCGGGAATTTTGCCTAAGTTCGGAGCCATAATGCCGCCGCTGGCCGTTTTTAAAGTAGCGTCAAAGGCTCCCAACACCCCCATTACGGCAATCTCAGTAAGTTTTTTACCCTTATGGACTAGCTTCTGCCACATTCCAAGTTGCGCCCGAATTTCTTGCAGCAAGGCTACAATGGGTATCGTTTCGGACTGATACCGCCAAGCTTCAAACCAGACTGGAACAATATTTTGGTCGTTGGATTTTTTGTAGTCATGCGGCGCAGCTCCGGTCAGCGTTTTATGAATCTGCATCAAGGCGCTGGTCTTGCCTGTTCCCCAATAGCCATTAATACCTATGCCTTTAGGTGGCTGACAGTTCTTGATCAGTTCACAAACCTGATCAATAAATGCTTGCTGTTGAAAGACATCATCGGCTTTGGCGGTATCATTGTGGCTAAGTGGAAGATTGGACATGACTTCAAGTAAAGGTTATTTACGAATGCGCGGATTATGCCATAACTGTAAATCAGCTAGACTTTATATCGTCCCAAATTACTGCATCGGGCGATGTAAAATAACAAAACGCAAAGTATCACCACAACGTAGAAAATCAAGCGTGCCGCCACCATTCGTATTTACAAAGCCAATACATTACATTAATCTTGCTCATATGGATATTCACTACGAGAAAAACGGCGTCAGCTTTGTTTGGAATGCCCGCAAAGCTGCGGCAAATACGATCAAACATGACGGGATTAGTTTCGATCAAGCGGCCGAAGCTTTCTTCGACCCGTTTTTAAAGCTGGTCGATGCTGACCGCAATGATGAATCGCGCGATGCGGTTATCGGCTACGATGAACAAGGCCGCTTGCTGTTTGTTGTACATATTGAGATTGAAGGTGAGTTTATCCGGCTTATTTCGGCCCGCAAGGCCACGCTAACGGAGCGCAATAATTATGATTTCTGACACACTAAAAAAACGTTTAACTAAAGATCGCCCGATGACGTCAATCACTCTGCGTATTCCGGTCGATGTCGTGGAATCCATGAAAGTGATTGCGCCCTGCAAAGGCTTTTCCGGCTATCAGGCCTTGTTAAAGTCGTACATTAGCGAGTGTTTGCGCCGCGACGAAGCGCAATTTGCGTTGAGCAAAGAAGCTAAGTTAATTGCGGCATTAAAAAAACTCGGCGTACCCGATAGCGTTATTGAAGAGGCGGTGCGTGAAGCGGCTTAAACCTAAGAAACAGTAGCAAAGCGCAATATTTACCCATAAACGCATAAGTCCAGATGCCGCCAAAATGTTGTTCATCTGCTTGAGTTAAAGCAACTCGCAATTAATAACACGCCCCTATTTTCGTTAAAATATTAGACAAGACAATAAGGATGTGGTGAACGCAGTGCGAACGGTGCGGTTCGTTCCTCACCCTTTCATAACTGGAGAGGAATTCAGCAGATGCCGACCGTACTTGTTCTTCTTGGCTGGAGATTGTTTTTTTATGCAAACGAAGGAAATGAGCCCATACATATCCATTGTAAAAATGGAGATAAGGAATGTAAGTTTTGGATAGATGTTGAAAACTTTGACATTCAGGAAGCTTTTGCCTTAAATCTGTCGCCACGTGATAAAAGGCAAATCCGAAAGATAATATTCGAACATTTTGACTATATCGTAGACCAGTGGCAAGAATTCCAAAACAGGAGATACCCATGAACGCTTACCATAAAGTTGATGAGATCAAG
>CANNKG010000236.1 GCA_947505105.1 Methylococcaceae bacterium
AAGAGCAGTTGAGAACTTAAAATTCCGTTCGCCCTGAGTTTATCGAAGGGTTGAACGGGATTTTAAGGTCTCACCACCTGGGTGAAAGCATAGAAAACCGTCCATGCTTCGACTGGGCTCAGCATGAACGGTTTTCTATGCGTTTAACGGCGCTTTTTAGGGTGATGAGTGAATTTAAATCAGGAGAATATCGTGAGTAGT
The DNA here is from genome assembly GCA_947505105.1 of Methylococcaceae bacterium. Classification (GTDB taxonomy): domain Bacteria; phylum Pseudomonadota; class Gammaproteobacteria; order Methylococcales; family Methylomonadaceae; genus SXIZ01. Next base: position 202 of record CANNKG010000236.1, read on the forward strand.
CAATCAATAACGAGTGAGCATGTCGCTGAGATCCCACATATTCAGGCTATTGCTCAACCTGGACAGTATTTAACCTTTGTTCTGGGAGGGGAGGCTTTTGCGCTGGGTATTTTGAATATCAAGGAAATCATTGATTATGGGAATGTCACTGAGGTGCCGATGATGCCCGAATTCATTCGCGGCGTGATCAATTTACGGGGTCGAGGGGTGCCGGTCATCGATTTATCCGCGCGTTTTGGGAGAGCGTCGACTCAAATTGGCAAACGTACCGGCATCGTGATTGTCGAGACGACAAGTGGCGGACTGAGTGAGCATGATGCATTCCAACAAGATCTCGGCATTATTGTCGATGCGGTAAACGAGGTGGTGGATATTGGTCGGGATGATATTGAGCCTGCGCCAACGTTTGGTGCACGTATCCGTCAGGATTTTATAAGTGGAATGGCAAAACGGAATGGTCGCTTTATTATTTTATTGAATGTAAATCGGGTGTTATCGATGGATGAGTTTGCAGTTTTAAAACAGGTGGGTATTGAAGGTCATCAATAATTAGCAATTTTTTTCATCACTAAATGAAAATTGTTAACTGAACTATACTATATAGTAGTTTCATTAATTCAGACGCAATTGTACATTTCGAATAGCTCAATATTGTGATTCGATATGTCGAGAGTGATAAGAAGTTTAGTATTTCCTTTAATTTTTTAAAAAATGGCCAATATACCCACAGCAGCACCTAGGCTTAACAGCGGTCCAACCTTGACCAAGGCCGAGTTTCAATGGATCAAAAATTACCTGCATAAACAATCCGGTATTTTACTTAATGAAAGTAAACAAGCGATGGTTATGGGGCGCTTGAGTAAGCGCTTGCGTTATTACGACATTGACAACTATATGGATTATTTTCAATTGTTTGGGAAGCCGGGCTATGAAGATGAAACCTTTATGGCGATTGATTTGTTAACGACCAATGAAACTTATTTTTTTAGGGAGCCCAAGCATTTTGAATTTATCAAAAATAACCTAATTATGACGCAATCCGCTTCCCAGCCGATCAGAATCTGGAGTGCGGCGAGTTCAAGCGGAGAAGAGGCATATACCTTAGCGATGATGCTCGCTGAATATGCTAAATCGCAACAATGGGAGATTATCGGTACCGACATTTCGCTTAAAATTCTGGCTAAGGCGCGCCGTGGGCTGTATCCTATAAGCGCCACCGAGAAGATTCCTCAGACGCTATTAAAAAAATATTGCCTGAGAGGGACAGAAGAATACAAAGATTTTTTTGTGATTAATCCGGTGTTACGTAATCAGGTTAAATTTTTGCACGCCAATTTAATTAGTAATTTACCTGAACTCGGTATATTCGATGTCATTTTTTTACGTAATGTCATGATTTATTTCGACATGAATACCAAACAAAAATTAGTGGAACGTCTCCAAAGTTATCTACGTCCGGGCGGTTATTTCATCATTAGTCATTCCGAGTCATTAAGCGGGATGAACATCAATTTGAAAATGGTTTCGCCTTCAATTTATCGTAAATCCGGCAATGAATAAGGTATAGGGGATTGATATGAGTGTTCCTAAACCTGATTTCTTTATTGATATCTTTTTAAATCCTGGCGAGCTTTACTTTAGTGATCGAGAAACGCGCATTAGGACTATTTTGGGGTCATGCGTGGCGATTACCCTCTGGAATCCGCGCTATCAGATCGGCGGCATGTGCCATTATATGCTGCCGGGCAATCGACGCAAAGATCGCGGCGGCGAGCTTGATGGTCGTTATGCCGATGATGCGATGATGATGTTCATGAAGGAGCTGGCCAAAACTGGTACCCGCCCGATGGACTATGAAGTCAAAATTTTTGGAGGGGGTGATCAGTTTCCAAATCAAAAAACCAACTCGGTGATTAGCGTACCCGACAATAATATTGCGATTGGTCGCGAATTACTTAATTATTATGGCTTTACGATCAAGGCCGAACATCTGGGCGGCACTGGGCATCGAAATGTGATTTTTGATTTATGGAGTGGACATGTTTGGATGAAGCATGTCGAAAAAGAATTGGAATGAGGGATGTATGCCAGATAAACAGATAAGAGTATTGGTGGTCGACGATTCAGCAGTCGTTCGGCAAGTGATGGTTCAGTTATTGGAGCGTCAGCCGGATATTACTGTAATTGGCGCAGTGTCCGACCCGATTTTTGCGATGAGCAAAATGAATCAGTCCTGGCCTGATGTGGTGGTACTCGATATCGAAATGCCGCGCATGGACGGTATCACCTTTCTCAAAGAACTGATGTCGGTTCGTCCAACCCCGGTAGTGATCTGTTCAACCTTGACCGAAAAGGGGGCAGAAACCAGTATGCAGGCAATGGCGGCCGGTGCGGTGACTATCGTAACTAAGCCTAAAATCGGCCTAAAATCCTTCTTAGAGGAAGATGCAGGCGATGTGGTTAATGCGGTCAGAATTGCCGCGGTGACTGATATGCGGCGTATGAAGGCATTGACGATGGCCAACCGAAGTCATGTCAAGCACTCAAACGCTTCGACGTCCTCTTCTTCCCAAGCAATGAGTTCGACAACTGATCGTTTGGTCGCAATTGGAACGTCTACCGGTGGCACTCAAGCGCTGGAAGTCGTCTTAACCCAACTATCGCGCGTTTGTCCAGGCATCGTTATCGTGCAGCACATGCCCGAAAAATTTACCGGCGCTTTCGCGGCACGTTTGAATAATCTTTCCGAAATTGAAGTGCGAGAAGCGCAAACGGGTGATCGGGTGATTCCGGGCCGAGCGTTGCTTGCGCCGGGCGGAATGCACATGGCGATCAAACGCAGTGGCGCGCAATATGTGGTCGAGGTTATGGATGGGCCTTTTGTGAATCGCCACAAACCTTCGGTTGATGTATTGTTTAACTCGGTTGCCAAGTGGGCGGGTAAAAACGCTCTCGGCGTGATTATGACCGGCATGGGCGATGATGGCGCGCGCGGTTTAAAGGAAATGTATGATGCCGGGGCGTTAACGGTTTCTCAGGATGAAAGTAGTTGTGTCGTCTATGGCATGCCCAAAGAAGCGGTTAAATTAGGTGCGGTCAGGCAAGAGCTCCAATTACAGTCGATTGCCGGTTTTATAGAGCGTTACGGCGCAGCAGATAACTAAAGAAATTCAATCACGTTGCCGACATCTTCGCTTAACCTTTTCCTACTCCTTATATTGGCTTCAAATTGAGAATTGCTGGTTCAGATCAGTAATTATTCGCAAGTGTTCCCGCATTGTTGAGATATAATATTTCCCTTTAGAAATCATTATCTTATCTGGTAAATTAAGCCGTTGAAATTTATAGCACATCTGTTGCCCTATTCCGCGCATCCTCGACTTAATGTTATTGATTTGCAAGTTGATCTGCAACTCGGGCCTGATCGAAGCCTCTGTGTCCATTATGTCCTAAGTGGATCGTTGGGGGAAATCTTGATTCCTGCACCATTACCTAGCCAAGCCGCAGACGAGTTATGGCAACATACTTGTCTCGAGGCATTTGTGGCGGTGGAGGGGCGTTCCGACTATCGAGAATTTAATTTCGCACCCTCAGGGCAATGGGCAGCTTACGCTTTTAGTGATTATCGGGTACGGGAGGAGTCCTGGCAGATTAGTCAAGCGCCGCACCTTGAAATCAGTCGCCTGTCTGATTGTCTGAGCTTGACTGCTCGCCTTGATCTTGTTGATTTACCCGCTAATCCCGAAAACCTCCCCTGGCAATTTGGCCTGACTGCTGTGCTTGAAACCCGCGCCGAGGGTTTATCCTATTGGGCTTTGCAGCACCCTGGAGCTCAGCCCGATTTTCATGATCGACGCGGATTTATCCGCTACTAACTTTTTTACAAAAATGAGATAACACGCTATGCAATTTGGAATAGATCGGTTGTTGACGGATGTTAATCTGCGAAAACCTTTAGTGGGCAAGCGCTTAGCCTTGCTTGCGCACCCGGCCTCAGTCACCGAGCAGCTTGAACATTCGCTTGATGCTTTGGCGCGTTGTCCGGATTTGACCTTGACCGCAGCGTTCGGGCCGCAACATGGCTTACGCGGTGATAAACAGGACAATATGTTGGAATCACCGAACTTTATCGATCCGGTGCTGAATATTCCGGTATTCAGTTTGTACGGCGAGGTTCGCAGACCGACCGAGGCGATGATGGCCAGTTTTGATGTCTTGCTGGTAGATTTGCAGGATCTTGGTTGCCGAATTTACACCTTTATCACCACGCTGCGTTATGTGTTGGAGGCCGCCGCTAAACATCAAAAGAGCGTATGGATATTGGATCGTCCCAATCCGGCCGGCCGCCCGATTGAAGGCTTGACTTTACGAGAAAACTGGGAAAGCTTTGTTGGTGCGGGGCCAATGCCGATGCGTCATGGCTTGACGATGGGCGAGTTGGCGAACTGGTTTGTCAAAACCTTGCACTTAGATGTCGATTGCCAGGTCATTACCATGGAAGGATGGCAACCTGAATTAGAACCCGGTTTTGGTTGGCCGTCGGCTCAGCGCGTCTGGGTCAATCCAAGTCCGAATGCGCCCAACTTGTCGATGGTCAGAAGCTATGCCGGGACGGTCATGCTCGAAGGCACCTCGCTGTCTGAAGGTCGAGGGACGACGCGACCTCTGGAACTTTTTGGCGCTCCTGATTTAGATATAAAAACGCTGCTTAAAAAAATGCGTAATTTAGCGGAACCTTGGCTGGACGGCTGTTACTTGCGTGAATGCTGGTTTGAACCGACCTTTCATAAACATGTCGGCAAACTTTGTGCTGGCGTGCATATTCATCCCGAAGCTAATGTCTATCGGCATGAGCGTTTTAAGCCCTGGCGCATTCAGGTGCTTGCTTTTAAAGCGTTGCGGCTAACTCATGCGGATTATCCCTTATGGCGAGATTTTCCGTATGAATATGAACTGGATCGTTTGGCGATTGATGTGATTAATGGCTCACCACTATTACGAGAATGGGTGGATGATGACTCGGCCGCGCCTGAAGATTTGGAGGCGGTGGTAAGCTTGGATGAGCAAGCATGGGCTGAGCTGAGTCGCGCATTTTTACTCTATTAGGCATTGTTTTCGCAGTCGATCTAATTTCTGAATAACGCAATCAGTTTATATTGGGCGGATTCAACTCCGAAGTGCAATCCTAGTTGTCATGCGGCCTTCGGCAAAGATTCTGCAAAAAAGACTGAATGAGGTGTTTTATAGTTAAGGCTTTTCCGTGGTCGATGGTTAAGTTTTTTCATCACCTCCTCGACATCCTT
>CANNKG010000237.1 GCA_947505105.1 Methylococcaceae bacterium
ACCAATTTCACCCAGCTTATTCAGGGTAAGTTGCGCCCTAAAAACTTCATCGTTCGGTTTGATGGCATAACTGTTAAGAGTTCGAGTTGTCTGCAATAGCTGGCAAGCCATATCCTGACTGATTTGTACCCCATAAACTTCTTTCCATAGTACAAACCGACAACCGCTCTTCCAGGCGCTACAACCATAGCCCTTTTTGCCTTCAATGATGGGGCTTTGACAGAGCGGGCAATCCCCTAATCGACTCTGATCATACAGCGGTTGCTCTGACTGATCTTTTATTTGCTGGGTGAATTGGATGATTTCAGTCATGAACTGATCGGGATCATACTCGTTATGCTCAATCCTTTTAAGCTTACCCTCCCATTCACCGGTCATCGCTGCAGATTTGAGTCTATCGTCTGCTATCAAAGCAATCAGATGTCGGCCAGATTCAGTACTCACCAAGTTCTTTTTCTGGCGTTGAATATAGTTGCGTTTGATCAGTACTTCAATGATAGAGGCTCGGGTGGCTGGTGTGCCTAAGCCTTTTTCTTTTAACGCTTCTTTAAGTTGTTCATCATCACAGGTTTTACCGGCGGATTCCATGATGCTTAATAAACTAGCTTCATTGTAGGGTTTCGGGGGCGTAGTTTTGCCTTGTATGATCGATGGTTGGTGTGAACCGGTTTCACCTTCGACGAAATGGGGCAGGATTTTGATCTCATCACTATTCGCATCTTTGGAATTTTGATTGGCGGCATCGTTTTTGTATAAAACTTGCCAGCCAAGTGCTTCAATAATGGTACCGACGGTTTTGAAAATTACCGGGGTTGATCCATTCAAGTCGCTTTCCAAGGCATCGCCCAGCACCGTAGTCACTTGTTTAATACAGGGTGGATAAAATGCCGCAATAAACCTAAGAACAATTGCTTCATAGACTTTGGCTTCATCAGCTGATAATGATCCAGGCAAGTTGGTGGTCGGAATAATCGCGTGATGATCGGTGACTTTGGCATCGTTAAATAAGCGGCTGCTCAAGTTTAATGCCTCGAGGTTAATCGGTTGGATTTGCGCTTCAAATTTGTCGCCTAATTTCTCTAGCAAAGGCTTCATACCCGACTTCATGTCGTGGGTTAAGTATCGGCTATCTGTGCGAGGATAGGTCACATGTTTCTTTTCGTATAGCTGCTGAGTGCAGTTCAAGGTTTGATCAGCCGTCAAACCATAACGAATGCTCATGTCTTTCTGCAATGCGGTTAGATCATAGAATAACGGTGGGTTGATTGATTCACGCGTTCCTTCGATACTGGTGAGTTGAAAATCGCCACCTGTGATTTTGCTTAACAGTGCTTCCGCATCATCTTTGACATCAAAGCGACCGCCAACATAGTGAAAGTCAGCCTCCCGGTAAAGGGTGTGCAATTCCCAGAAATCTTTAGGTTTGAAATGGCTTATTTCCAAATCCTTTTGCACAATCAGCGCCAATACCGGCGTTTGGACTCGACCGATGGTCCATAAGTGTCTTTGTTCACCGAATTTAAGGGTGTAAAATCGTGTGGCATTTAAGCCGACAATCCAATCAGATTCGCTGCGGCATTTAGCAGCACAATAAAGCCCGTCATAAACATGGCCTTCCTGTAAGTGAGCAAATCCTTTGCGAATAGCATCGTCAGTGAGTGAGCTGATCCATAAGCGTTTGAAGGGTTTATGTAAACACTGAGTCCAAGACAATATATACCGAAAAATCAATTCTCCTTCACGTCCCGCATCGGTCGCACAAATGATTTCATCGGCGGCTTTGAACAAATGCTTAATGATGTCGAGTTGTTTTTGAGCTGATGGATCGTTCTTGGCCTTTAAACCGAAGGCTTCAGGGATGATAGGTAGCGATGCTAAAGTCCAAGATTTCCAGGCTTTGTTATATTCATCCGGTTCTTTAAGTTCGACTAAATGGCCAAATGCCCAGGTGATTTGATAGCCATTACCTTCCAAATAGCCGTCATGTTTCTTGTTGACGTTCAGGCAGGAAGCTATGTCACGCGCAACAGAGGGCTTTTCGGCTAAGATGACTTTCATAATTAAGGTTGTTATTTCTGAAGAATAGATCCAGAACTCGGCTCTTTACTCGCCGATACTGTGACTGTTTTCACCATTAAATCCCAGGATTTATTAACGAGAAACCCACCAACTATTAGCAAAATCAGCAGCACAATTCCGGCAAACAAGAGGGAGGTTTTGATTTCTGACAATTGGTTGAGCTTATCATCCACTTTACTTTCGAAGCGATCAAAGCGCATTTCCTGTCGCTCAATAGAGGTCCGTAATGAATTGACCGACTCGGTTAGTTGGCCGATACTGCGTTGCAATTCCATGATCGTCTGTAAAGTGGCATATTGCTCGGAATTCTGCCGTTGGGGTATTTGATTTTCTTCGTTTGACATGAGAGATAGGTTTAAGTGGGTCGCAGCAATCCGATTTATAATTGCAGATTGGCTTTGCTGTGGAGTCAGAATTTTATCATTAATAAGTTATGAAAAAGAGAATACTGCGCTCGACTGTTCTGCACTTAGGCTTCTCAAGGGCTATTGCTAACGATAGAGAGAGTCTCACTTATGGCAATTAGACCATTGCGCGATATCATCCGACGTATTACTGTTGCGTTTTTAGTGATCTGCTCGTTGGTTGGCTGTACTTGGAATTGGGCGTTATGCGATGATGATTCTGATTCAATCCCGGCGCTGCTTGGCTTTTGCTTTAATCAAGAAGGAGCGGGTACTTGGCAACATGGTAATAACTCTAATGGATCGATATTCTTGTCGATACTGATCGTATCTGTCACTGGGTGGGCTATCGTCAAGTTTCTATCGCGGAGACATTAACACTTAAGTTTTCATAAAGTAAGTTCTCAGTGATTCCACATCGTGGATGATTCCGATTGGCAGCAATAAAGGGTCATCACACTGGCCCGAATTCAGTTTGTTGGACCGCAGAGCAAATTGATCGATGGTTGGCTGATAAAACTAACTTGAACAATCGAATAGCTATTGAGTGGTGCATTTGACCACTGTGAGTTAATAGCAATACTGTAATTGATTGAAAAATAACTATAACAATAATGGCATAATCTATGCTTGATTAAGAACATACGAAAGTGTCTTCGTATGTTCTCCTCATGTTTTCTCGGCGCAATATCGTTCAGTGGGATTGCGCCTTTTTTATGCGCTGATCGATTGGATCAATGCTCTCTCCGTTCTAGCTCCCAATCGTCACGACAGGAAGAGTCACACCAACGGCGCTCATCTTCGACAGGTTCGCCACAAAACAAACAAAATCCAGTTGGGGTTGCCGAGGGCTCTTGTTTTCGAGCTTGTTCTATTTGCGCCTGTAAAATGGTTTCCGCCACTTCGTCAGCAATATCTATTTCGTCTGCCATCTCAATTCCTCCTGTCAAAAAAGGCGGCAATGATACATGACAATGGGTTATCCTAATAAGAGCAGTTGAGACCTTCAAATTCCGTTCGCCCTGAGCCCAGTCGAAGGGTTGAACGGGATTTTAAGGTCTCACCGTCTGGGTGAACGCATAGAAAACCGTCCATGCTTCAACTGGGCTCAGCACGAACGGTTTTCTATGCGTTGAACGGCGCTATTTAGGGTTATGAATGATAGTGTGAATCGCCGTTCATTCAATTGGCATATCAAGTAGGTAATTATGTATGTCACCTCAATTTTTTGAGATACTGACAGCATACAGATGATGCATCAACAAATTCAATAGCACTTTCATATAATGATCAATATTATTTCACTTGCCTCTAACAAACTCGATAATCCTCTTATGCAGGAATGGGCAATTCGTTTATACGATAATTTACCCGAAAATTGTTTTGCGGAAAAAAATCAAATTGAGACTGAATGGTTTCATGAACTCTTTATTGCCCAATTAATCGATCGTGGAGAAATTACACTATTAAGTCGACTTTTTAGAATTTTACCTGCGAACAGATTCAAAAATTTCAATAACTTAATCATCAATAATTGGTCAACATGGCCGGCAACAGTTATAAACAATGCAGCAAAAATATTAGCTGTCAATGCACCTCATGAACTATTAAAACTGTACCAAAGTGATCTGGCTAAGCTAAATGAGGAGAGCAAAGTCGATGCAGTAAAATTTCTATCATTGGATCAACTTTTTGAGGCTGATAATAGTGAAGAAACTAAAGACCTAGCTAATCAGTTGCTGGTATTAGCTGTTGATTGGAAAGATGATTATGCTAAATCTCAGGTAGTTTATCCATTATTCAAAGCAATTCGGTTCCTATTATCATCGAATCGAGTGCTATTACTCGATTCAAGTCTTACCAATCAGATTGTTAAACATCATTCACTTTTGCTTGCACTATTTTCTGGACTATTTGGTAATAATGACTATCTGAAAATGATTTTCGATAATGAAAATTATGAATCCCCGTTAAAGCTTTCTGAATTACGCCCGCTATTTCTCGATTCCGCACCTTTAGCAGAATTTGACCTTTGGCTAACTACATTACCGCCTGTCGATGATTTGCTCAATTTACTGACGGAGCTAGCCAATGATTCGGAAGCTTGTCAGATGTTGCTTTATTTAATCAAGAATTCCAAACAGTTTTCAGCAAAATTATCAGAAAAAACACAAGCGCAATTGATTTTAGCAGCGTGTATTCATCGCTTCACGAAAGCAAACCTAGATTCTACTGGTTTTGACTTATCAACCCTCGTTGATTTTTTAGCAATTGATATGTTTCAGTTGCGCTGGAAGGCTGATTTGATTGTACAACTCAAGCGATTCGATCGGCTGGATGTGATCTCCGCATTGAATACCCGCTTAGTAGAAGAATATGCTACTTATGGTGCTTTTCATTTGTCACACGCCATGGGGGAACTCAATTATCCTGAATTTATTGATGTCCTGATCACAAGCATGGCTGACGATAAAGGGGATTTTCTTTGTGAAAGTGCGCAAAAAGCGTTAAAAAAAATGGGTCGCGCTGCCCAAGTTGCCATTATTGAAAAATGGGATAGCTTGGATAGATCACAACAAATTTATGGGTTAAGTGTTCTTAGTTCTATTCCCGATCAGATGGTAGCAGATTTCACAGTAAGTCGTTTTCAACAACTTATGTCTCAAGAAGTGGAGACTGCTTGTGAATTGGTAGTGGTTTCACCTGATCAACGCTTGCTGGATTTATTAAAACCCGAATTGCGTCGTAAGCAGACCTTAATTGATCGAGCGTTCTACATCACTGGACGACTCATGAATTATGAGGGCCCTGAAATGGTGTCCACGGAAGAACGTGCTATCGCAGAATATCAGCGTATCAAACATATAATGGTTTCTATGAATGATGGTTTTCTTCCTGAAGACGACACCCTTAACCTGGAGCTCGAATGCCCCAATTGTAAAGCAGTTAATCGTTATGAAGTTAAGGGTGTTATTGTCGGCGA